>JBAWZF010000035.1 GCA_037143175.1 bacterium | reverse complement strand
AAATTGCTCAGATAGATGATGCCTCAGCCGTAGAGCATAATCCGGCCAACTTGACGGGAATTCAGGAAGTTCAAGTGCTTGGGGCGGTCACAATTATTGATACCAGCACGAAATTTAATTCGCCTATGGGGACAGCCGTAACTGAAGACTCCTGGAAATTGCTTCCAAACCTCTTTGTAGCTCTACCTTCATCAAATCATAACTTTACGGCCGGGTTGGGGATAACGACCCCGTTTGGCCAGTCGACCGTATGGGATAAATCCAGCGCGTTCCGCTATTCTGCACCGTATTCAGCCGAGCTGACGGTGATTAACGTTAACCCCACGGTTGCCACCAAACTAAGCGACCAGATCAGTGTCGCCGTAGGCCTGGATGTGTACATGTCGCGGCTGGATATGAAGCAGGTGTTGCCGTGGTCTTTGCTAACGGGGGGGGCCATGCCGGATGGGACGGCCCACCTTCAGGGAGATGGCACGGGTTTAGGCGGGAATGCCGCCGTGACGTATCGCCCGACCAAGGCCCAGACCCTGGCCTTGACCTACCGGTCGCCTGTCAAAGTGGACTATGAGGGTGACAGTGAGTTCAGTGGGGCGCAGGCAGTGGGCCTGAACCCTTCGAGTGATTTTGAATCCTCGATTGATTTTCCGACAATTATTGGGTTCGGCTATGGTGTGGAATTGACCGACACCATCCGTGTGGAGGCGGATGTCGAGTGGGTGGAATTTTCACGTTATGACTCTCTGAGTCTTGATGCGGGCAATAACAATCCCTTAGTCAATGGCCCAACCTCACCGAAGCCAACCGCTCCGGCAGTGATCCGTCAGAATTGGAAAGACGCATGGACGTTTGGTTTGGGTGCCGATTGGAAGGCGACTGAGGCCCTGACCTTGCGAGCTGGATATATTTACCTCCAGAGTCCCGTTCCGGAGGAGACTCTAGCTCCGACGCTTCCCGATGCCAGCAGGCAGGTATTCACCATTGGCGCGGGATTGCACTATGGACTGAACCGCCTCGACCTGGCTTATGGATATAGTCTGATCGGCGACCGCGATGTGGCGCAGAATCAGAACCCGGCCTACAACGGTACCTATGAGACAACCTCCCACCTAATGAGTGTTTCCTATGGTCGCTTATTCTAATGCTGATGCGGTGGCCGTCACCGTTCAACCTACGGTTCTGGTAATTGATGACGAACGGGGGCCACGCGAAAGTTTACGGATCCTCCTGAATACCTCCTATCGTGTGTTGTGTGCCGATTCGGTGGATGCAGGGGTTGCCATGCTCAAGGAGCATCATCCTGATACGGTGGTCATGGACATTCGCATGCCTGGCAAGAGCGGCATCGAAGGGTTACGGATGATCCGTGAGCTTGATGGGGTTGTATCGGTGATCATGTTCACCGGATTTGGTGCATTGGAAACGGCCCAGGAAGCGATGCGACTGGGCGCCAATGATTACGTCAAGAAGCCATTTGACGCCTTTGAGTTGCGGGAAATCATCCATCGGCACGTTCAGCGAACCCAGCGGGCACGAGGTCGGAAGGAGGCGGAGGGGGAATTGCTGCGGATGAATCATGCGCTCAAAGAAGAGTTGGAGCGTCGGGAGAACCTTGCCTCTTTAGGTCAGAAATCAGCTGAACTAGTACACGATATCAGGAGCCCTTTGACTGTAATTCTAGGATATGTGGATTTGCTTTCACAACAGATCGAGACTCAGGGGGGGCTTGAAGGTTTAGACCGGGAAGAGACCACGGGCTATCTTGATACCATTGAAAAAAGTGTGCTGCATTGCCGCGATCTGGCTGAGATGTGGTTGGATGCCAGCAGGGGTAAACTGCACCGGGCGCCCACGGATTTGTGGCGACTGATCCACTCCATTACGGAGGATTGTGGAAAAAAAGCAGAAGCGCGGGAGGCGGAGCTTGTGGCGGAACCCGGCAAGCAGGGGGTGCTTGTTGAGATTGATGCCGTACAGGTGGGGCGGGCGGTCCAAAACTTGGTTATCAATGCCTTGGAAGCTGTGCCGGACAAAAAAGGAAAAGTTCGGGTCAGTTTTTTTGTGAGTGGTCAGTTCGTGGAAATCAGTGTCGAGGATAATGGTTGCGGGATGAGTGAGGAACAGATCCGCCAGACTGAAAATCCTTTTTTTACCACCAAAAAAAACTCAGGAGGCACCGGCCTGGGGCTGTCAATTGTACGTCAGGTAACGGAGGCTCATGGTGGGGAGGTGTGCATCAAGAGCCAACCCGGTGAAGGAACGCGGATCACTTTACGGATCCCGTACCAGCTCGGTTGATGGATTGAATCAGCGCGCGGAGCACGGTGGTATTGCCAGCATAGAAAGCGGCCAGACTGCGATCCCGGAACGTAACGGGATCAAGGCCTGCAAGCTTGCTCATCAGGTAGTTCTCGTCGGAAATGGATGTGGGAATGCCCATAGGCGCCAGCTGTTTCGCAAATTCAGCGGTTCGGGCCAGCATCTTGCGATACGATCGTCCATCAAGCGTGATGGGGAGGGGATTCCAAAATCTGGGTGGTAGCTGGAGCTTCACTTTCCAGGTCATGCCGATGTTGAGGTATTTCTCCATATCTGCAATCCCGAAACCGAACGAGCCCGGATTCTCGAACCAGCGGGTCCGGGGCATCACGATGGGGGGTTGCAGGGTGATGGATCCCAGATGGAGACCCCGGATGAGTTCGAGCGTTTCGGCGGCGGTCCCGGGCGTATCGCCCGGTGCCGGAAAGATCAAACTTCCAACTGTAAACAACCCGGCCTGATTGGCGCGTTGGATCGCCTGGGTGATCTCTGCGGTTGTAATCCGTTTTTGGAGGCGATCCAGAATCTGTTGGCTCCCGGATTCAATACCGAAGAAAAGGGCTACACAGCCCGATTGGCGGATCAACTCAAAATTTGCCTCCCCACTGTGATGGATATGGGCGAAGGAGGCATATTGCAAGGGAATGGCTTGTCGAACCACTTCGGCTGCAAAGTCGTTCAACAGGGAGTAGGGGGTACAGGACCCGGCGAACCGGAAGGCGTTAAACCCGTAATCGTTCTGAAGCCGGTGTACCTCCCGCATCAGCCGGCTGATGCTTTTCATCCGGACATTCTTGTGGCTTTTGATCGGATGGATGCAGAAGGCGCAGTCGTTACGGCAGCCTCGGCTCTCATCGATGACGATGATCTTAATTTTCTCATCGCCCGCCATGGCGGGATATACGACTGGATCATAAACGGGCATGGGCAGAGAATCGAGATCCATGACCATTTTCTCCTCGGTCATATGGATATCGCTGCCGGTGCTGTAGATCAGATTGGGTATTCCTGGATAGGCTTCCGAGGCAGCACCATCAGTGCAGAGCTCGCGGAGGGTGTCCTCTCCTTCTCCATAGATCATCGCGTCAAAGAACGGGTAGCGACGGAGGAGGCGATCCTGAAAGAGATCCACATGGGGTCCACCCCCGAAGATTTTGACTCCTGGGCATTCCCGGCGTATGCGGTGGGCCAGCACAGCCGAACCGGATAGTCCATCGCCGTTCCAGAGTTTGAATCCAACCGCCTGGATGTCCTTGCTTCGAATATGCGCGATCAGTTCCCTGCCGATGTCTTCTATCAGCGAATCCTGAAGCCGCTGGCGTTCCCGTTCCGCGCCGGGGAGAACGGTCAGGGTGGCAAGTTTTCGGAGGGCTGAGACTGCTCCCGGCTTTGTGCTACGCAGATTGCTCCAGGCGCAAGTGAGGCGCTGTTCCAACTCAGGCGAGGTCATTCGGGCAACGGTACTGACGGTACCATAATCGAGGATGGTCACTTCCCCGCCTGTGGCGAGGATGATGCCCGCCAGATTCGCCAGACCATTGTCGGGCATCAGGCTGCTGGAGGTGAAAGGATAGCCCGCGTAATTAATCAGAAGCCAGCGTTTGAGTTGATGGTTTGACACGGAGGGCTTTCCTTACTTGTAGGTACAGAACAGGTCACGTTCAAATAGTTTGCGAACCATGATTACGTCCAGTGCGTGTCCAGCTTTGTAAGAGTAGACATTCCCGACGAACCGTCCGGTATCGATAAGAGCCAGTGCCGCCGCCAGATCAAGAATCGTGCGGTGCCAAACCGGTTCAAGCGACTTTCCGTCATGGATCATCGTGGGGGTATTGTAATACTTCCGGCGTCCTGCCACGAGGATGTTCTTGTTGGTATAGCCAAGATTCCTGACATCAGCGAAAAGTTTGCCAATGGTTTTTGTGAACAGCATTTGAGTAAACGAGCAGTTGGTTCGGGCGAGTGAGCCGTAGCGCCCGGTTTCAGGGGTCAATCGGATTTTAAGCCGCTGCTGGCCAATGGCTGTTTTGAAGTTTACAGCAACATCCAGATTGAGCTGCGGCACCGGATCCGTACAGGGGGTGAAAACCAGAAAACTTCCGTTCGGCGCCAGGATGGCGACGGGTTCTTTCACAGTAATATAGTGAGCAGGTTGATCCGTTTTGACGATTCCTGCTTTTTCAATGGCCTCAACAAGATCCATGCTGCCCCGGTCAAACAGGGGCGGGTCTCCGGAATCCATGCGGATCATCAGATTGTCCACATTCAAGGCCAGCCGGAGGGCTACGATATGTTCCACCATACGCATGTAATTGTGGGGTGAGCCACTGCAAAGCACGATATTGCGTTGTGTGGTCCAGACATTATTGGCCGACACCCGGATGGGCATGGCGTCAGGTAAATCCGTCCGATCAAACCACCAGCCCTCCGTATGTGTGGGTTCGAGGTGCAGGGTTCGCTGGGCACGTCCGAAAAATGTGCCGGGTCCCGTGACAGAAACTGCTTTGCCTATGGTTGTTTGAAAATGGTCGGCTTCCTTAATTTCTGGAATCCACTCCTGATCCACAGGCTGATTTTGGAATGCCTCAAACTGGCGATCCATGACTACTGTGTCGCCCTGTAACAAATTTCCATATGGTGTCGTTGCCATTGCTGATCCTCCCGTAATAGCCCTCCATACAAGACAAACATTGCCCGAAAGTCAAGAAGGGGTAAAATGAACCCCACATGAAACGACGAATCCAGTTTATTTTGGCGCCGGGTCAAGGCGGGGCGCTTCTACCCGATTATCTTGCCGCCCGCTTCACCTATCATTCCCGTGATGAATGGCTGGCGCACATTCTTGAGGACCGGGTTCAGGTTAATGGCACTGCTGTTACGCGTGATCACCGGCTTGTCGCCGGAGACCGGGTGGAATTTATTGCTCGAGATATGCCTGAGCCCTCCGTCTGTTTTGATATCGACATTGTTTTTGAAGACTATGACGTCATGGTGATCAATAAGCCTCCGAATCTTCCCTGTCATCCAGCGGGCCGGTATTTCAACCATACCCTATGGGCCTGGCTAAAAACACATCACTGTCTTGAATCGCCGGCGTTGGTCAATCGACTGGATCGGGAAACCTCAGGCCTATTACTCGTGGCCAAGAACGCAAAGGCGGAAACGAATTGCCGGGCTCAGTTTTCGAAACGGTCAGTGGTGAAGCGTTATGTGGTGCTGGTGGAAGGGGAGTTTCCCGATTCGCGGCGGGCGGCGGGCTGGATGCTGCCGGACCCGGGCTCCGGGGTACATAAACGCCGGCGTTTTGAGCAGGATCAGTCAGGGCGCGAGCCCTCGATGCCTCCACCTGAAACTGTTGCCGGGAAAGAATGGGCATTAACTGATTTCCGGCGGATTCGAGCCGTCAATGGACTCAGTGTTGTGGAGGCGGTTCTGCATACGGGGCGGCTCCATCAGATCCGGGCAACTTTGCACTCGCTTGGATTCCCCGTGGTTGGCGATAAGATCTATGGTCCTGATCCCATGATTTTTGTGCGGTTTTGTACTGATGCCATGACGTCAGAGGATTGGCGTCGTCTGCGGATATCACGGCAAGCTCTGCACTCCATGGAGTTGGAGTTCTCGCATCCCACCACAAAACAAGCACTCCATTTTGAGGCCCCGCTACCTGCGGATATGGCCGGACTTATTCAGGGGGTGTAATCAGGGCTCTGTTGCCACGGCGTCACGGATGCGGAGGAGGGTGACGGCTCGATGCGTCAGATCCTCAACTTCAAGATCTTTAATCATCCATTCGTGATTGATCTTCTTGAAGCTTTTGATGCAGAGTCGGCGGGAAAGATTTTCCAGCATATCGTAGCCATCGGCTTGGATCAGCATGGAGATTCTTGTGTCGACCCAGAGCTGGACGCGGGCATAAGGGACCATGTTATCCTGCGGAGCACGGCGATCGAGTAAATAGCAGGGCTGCCCTCTGGCTTCTACACGGCCTATAATCTTGCCGCCATCCCACCAAAGGAACCCGAGCGTCAGATCCATCCAGCACAGTGCGGTATTCTGAATCCGGGTGTCCTGAGGTGGTACAGCGGCCGGGGTCAGGGGATCTCCTGACAGGTAACGATAGGAGGTGATTCCTTTATTTCGGGTCACGGTGAGCTGCTCGAGCGACTTTCCAAACGTATCGCAGAGGGTATAAGTTGCCTCCTGGGGATACCGGAGTTGAATGATGACATTCAGCTTTGTTTTTTGTTCTTTTTCGTCAGTTGTTACCAATTCGCCCGTAAGGGTAATGGGTTTCGACGGAAGCCGCGCCAACAAGTTGGCCATCAATTCATCTACCCCCGGTAGCTCTGCAACTGCCGTTGTCTGCGACTCGCTGATGTCATTGGTCTGGGCGGTCGCAGGGAGACAGTAGGCAGAAGACAGTAGACAGAAGACAGTAGACAGAAGACAGAAGACAGTGGGCAGTGAGCAGTGGGCAGTGGGCAGTGGGCAACAGATATTTCTGCTCACTGTCTTCTGCCTACTGTTTACTGCAAACTGCCTACTGCCTGCTGCTGACTTACTCACATCCCCATCCTGGCAAAGATCTCGGCCTCAAGTTTATCCACGGGAATGCGGACTTGTTTCATCGAGTCGCGCTCACGCAGGGTGACGGTGTTATCAGTGAGCGTATCGAAGTCGACTGTGACACAGAACGGGGTGCCGATTTCATCCTGACGACGATAACGGCGGCCGATGGCGCCTGTCTGATCATAGAAGCAGGCCCAGTGGCGACGCAGCCCGGTAAAGATGCCGCGAGCCTTCTCGACCAGTTCTGGTTTGTTCTTGAGCAGAGGGAAAACGGCAACCTTGATGGGGGCCACGCGCGGGGCGAAGCGGAGCACGGTGCGGGCCTCATAGCCCTCAGGTGGTTGCTTGCCGGGTTCAGCCTCGATCACGGGGCCTTCCTTGGGGATCCATTCCTCATGGTAGGCGTTGCAGAGCAGAGCCAGACAGATACGGTCCACGCCGGCGGAGGGCTCGATGACATGGGGAATGAACTTTTCATTGGTGTCCTGATCGAAATACTCCATGGACTTACCGCTGAATTCCTGATGACGGCTCAGGTCGAAGTTGCCGCGGGCGGCGATACCTTCGAGTTCCTGCACGCCAAAGGGGAAGGCATACATGATGTCAACGCAGGCGCTGGCATAGTGCGCCAGTTCGCCTTTAGGATAGACATACTGTGTGATGCTTTCCTTGGGCAGGCCGATGGTTTGGTACCACTTGATACGCTCAGCAACCCAGTACTCGTGCCATTGTTGGTCGGAGCCCGGCTTGACGAAAAATTCGAGTTCCATCTGTTCGAATTCCCGCGAGCGGAAGGTGTAATTGCGCGGGTTGATTTCGTTGCGGAAGGCTTTGCCGATCTGGGCGATGCCGAAGGGTACCTTTTGCCGGGAGGTGGCCATGACATTGCCAAATTGAGCAAAAATACCCTGAGCCGTCTCCGGACGCAGGTAAGCCACAGAGGACTCATCCTGAAGCGGACCAACGAAGGTTTTGAACATCAAGTTGAAGGCGCGGGGCTCGGTAAATTCTTTAGAGCCACAGGCGGGGCACTTTGTTCCCTCAGGGACCTTGAATTTTTCCTCGACCTTTTCGCAGGCATTCGGCGTGAGACCGAGTTCTTCGAACAATTGGTCGGCGCGGAATCGTTTTTTACAGCCCCGGCAGTCTATCATCGGGTCTGTAAAGCCGCCCACATGGCCGGAGGCTTCCCAGATACGGGGGTGCATGATGATGGAGCAATCAAGGCCCACCACATCCTCGCGAGTACCGACCATGTCCTGCCACCAGGCTTCGCGGACGTTACGCTTCAGTTCGCAGCCCAGCGGTCCGTAATCCCAGAAGCCGTTCAGGCCGCCATAAATTTCTGAACTCTGAAAGATGAATCCGCGCCGCTTGCAAAGAGAGGCGAGATGTTCCATGGATAGAATAGATTGTTCCGTGCTCATGGGGCCGTATCCTGTATGAGGGGAAGGGGAGGGTCAAGAAGGAAAAACTAATAGATCGCACCTTTGACCCGATAGAACAAGGGGTTGATGGGGCCGGGTAATGCATTGGTGAAAACAGGCAGGAACAACTTGTTTGTGGCCTGATTCCAGACTTGCTCTACCAGGTTGCTTGACCATTCTACGGTGTATTCATGGGCGTTGTCGGACCATTGAATGCCATTGGGTTCGGAGTCACTCGTTTGCAACATAATATCGGAAGCTCCCAGTTGAAATAGAGTAATTTGTTCATTTGTGAATGCCGCCACGCCATTTGTGAGTAGGAAGTGAAATTGCCTGAATTCTCCAGGGGCGATATGTTTAACATTTTGCTTTGCGTTTGCATTGACCAGATTGCCTGTTTGGGACAAAGCGACGTCATAGTTCGTGAAAATGACCTTTCCCGTACTTTTCGTAAAAGACGTTTGCCAATTATAGACAGCATTCGTCGTATTGTTAGACACCAGTAAAGAGCATGCGGCATAATCGACGTACTGTGAAGAGATTGTGATGCTAACTGCCCCGCCTGCGAGCGGGACAAGTCCGTAATAAGCATTGGTATATCCGGGGGAGGCAGGGAGGCACGGGCCACAGACCGTAAACGTTTGGGCGTTATGGTAACTGCAGGCCGTTATTGAGTTTGAAGGATAGTACGTTTTCGTGTGAGTCAGAAAAAGGGTGTTGGTTGTGGCTTCGCTGGTAGAGACTGGTGCAGTCATAAAGTTGACCAGGTCGCGACAGGTAATGAACCAGGTGTTGGTATGATCCAGAGCCCACACAATGAAGGTGTTTAGAGTATCAACGCGCTCAGAAGATTTCGTTGGATTAGAAAGCCATTGATTGGTGGTGGTGGCATGTAGGAAAAGCCCGAAGGGTGCGCGATTCCCATTATAATGCTGTGCAAAATTGGTTTTCCAAAGCGCATCAACTTCCGCGGCGGAATAGGCGGATGGCGGATCCATTACCACGGGGAGTCCGTTACTGGGGAAATGATCCCATATTGGAATCTCGAAAAGGGAGGGATAACTGTTAGTCGGCATACGTTCAGGGCTCGCTTTTTGCTGGATCCCGTTATGAAGCGTGTAGGGCCAAATCATGGCGTCAGGTGATTTACTGTTCGAGGCCAAATTTTCTGCAAATGATGAATCATATAGAAACCCCCGACTTGCGAGGACTGAGAAGGCGTCGTCATTCATTAACAGGAACGGGGCGCGAAAGCCGACAATGGCCTCTACGGGGATTTGCGCTAACTCGGATAGGACACGCCGGTCACCGGCAATCTCCTGATGCCAGCGGGTCAGATCGGAATTAGTAGTGGTCGAATGCGACATGGTATGGACGGCGATTTCATGTCCATCGGCATAGAGATGTTGAAGTGAGGCTCCATCAAAATTACTGTCGAGAGAAACAAAAAATGTAGCCTTAATGGGGTTGCCATTAGGGTTATAATGGTTTGTCAGCACCCGCTGAACCAACGCAAGCATGTTGGTGGTGACCGAGTCGTCAAACGTCAATAAGACGATTTGAGGGGTGTTGGCGGGGGCCAACCCGCCCGGGGGCACGATTAAGGGCTCTACGACTGCGAAGGCATTCGCAAGCGTGCCAACCCATAACAGGCAGACCGTAAAGGCTGCCCTTAAGTAGGCGGACCGTGACCAAAAATTCATGCATTAATTATGCCATATTTTGGGATGTGGACAAGATTGATCTGATGGTGTGCTCATGCCTTCCTCTCCCTTGTGGGAGAGGATTGAGGTGAGGGGTATTGAACCGCATGGGGTTCAATTTTACATTCTGCGGTGTTAGTGTATAGTGCTGCGCATTATGGATATTGAAACAACTTTATTTTTAGTGGTGTCGTTGGTGTTTTCGATCATTTTGCATGAGGTGGCGCACGGGTATGCCGCTTACAAGCTGGGTGATCCCACGGCGGCATATTCCAATCGGTTGACGCTTAATCCAATTGCCCACATTGATTTGTTCGGCTCAATCCTGCTGCCACTCATTCTGGTGTTAACCCACAGTCCGGTTCTGTTGGGTTGGGCTAAACCGGTGCCGATCAATCCTTATAATTTCAGGAATTATAAGCGGGGGGTCATGATTACCGCGGCGGCCGGTCCATTGACCAATTTTTCACTCGCCTTGATCGGGGGTTTGCTGTTTCACGGGGTGGCCATGATTGGGACGCCTTGGGCGATGGTGGTATGCAAATTTCTACTCTTCTTTTGTTTGACGAACGTAACACTGGCGGTTTTCAACTTGATCCCCATCCCCCCGCTGGATGGGTCGCGTGTACTTTACGGTCTTTTGCCGGGGAGATGGGCTGAAGAATATTTGAGTATCGAACGATACGGAATTTTCATTCTGTTCGGTCTGCTCTGGCTGGGCGCATTGGACGGAATTCTCTATCCCGTATCTCGTTTCATCATGAGCCTCTTGCTCGGCGGCTCACTATAGTCGCTGCTATTTCCTTACCCGTTGAGACGGTTTTTTCACGCCTGGCAGAAGTTCCCGTCGGGCGAGAAGTGTTTGGATTTTGGCCGTGGGTTCGCCGGTTAATTCAAGGTCACACTCGCGGATTGAGAGTCCCTTGACTTTAATTCCAGCCACTGCGTCCCGGATCACTCCCAGTGTTTTCCCTTCGGCGACCAATACAAGTGTATGGGCGCTGGCCTTGCGGGCTTGTTTGAGTGTCTCTTTAACAATAATACCGGAGAACTTCCGGAGTTCATCCTGAGCATGTTTGCCTCGGTGATCATCAAAAGCATAAGACCCGCCCGATCCTGTTTTATTTCGTCCACTGGCAGGGGTACCCCGTTGCATTTTTGTCTCAATTAATTTCTCAGGATTGATTATTGCCTGTTCTTCGACCAGTTTGGGGCTGGACTCGATTTCAGGGGTAAGGGAATCTTTTAAAGTGAAAATTCGGGCACTTTGCGTATCAGCAACTACCACAATATATTTGCTCATGGCTGCATCCTCCTGAGGGGGTGTCTGGCAAGCCGTTCGTCCGTTCTAGCTCTTTGCTAGACTTCACGGCGAAACAGGTCGCTTGTCACGCTCACTGCCTCTACGTGTTATTAAACCATGTTAACACTCATATTGCAACACAACGGAATACATAATGGCGCATCAAGCAGGCCAGCTTTTCAATGGTTTTGATTTTGCTCTTTGAATACCTGACTCGCGCTTGCCTTTCTGGTAGTTCCGTAGTTATTATCACGCCTTTACGGGAGGACTGTCATGATTGTTCCTGTTTTATGCCTGGTGTGCTTTTTCTTTCTCTGTTGGATTCTCGTCTTGAAGATAGAGGTGGAGCATTTGAAAAAAGAACTCGATAGGGTTCAATTGATTCTGAAAAAAAAGATGGGTTATCTGCATCAAGAGGTCAAGGTTGAGGCGGGGCGTTCTTTGAAAGGACGGGAGGCGGAAAAAGGCAGCCTTCTCAGAGTGCCGTAATTTTAAGCTCAGGTAGGGATGTTCGAGTTTATAGGATCAAAAGCCCCTGATTCTCGATGGCTTTGATCTGCTCCTCGGAAAGTACATCTGGGGCACCCGGGCACTCCTTGGCATGTTCCCTCAGATCCTTGACTGTCGCGCGAACGGCTTCATCGTGCATCATGAACGTCCGCTGTGGTGGAGTGGGTGTGGGTGGTTCCTCTGGTGCGGGGAGGTCTTCCTTAGGTGACTCAACAGCCAAAGGGGGTGAGGGGGGCTGTGCAGGTTGCCCGCTGAACAAGCGGTGCAGGCCTGTCAGCATCAGCCAAGTACAGACCATGGCGAGTGCCACCCATATCCAATCCCGACGGGCAAACCCCTCCCCGGGATTGTCCGGAGGAGTTTGCTTCTTAGACACAATAACCGTACTCATGGTGAATCTCTCCAGCCGCCCCAGTAGTATTTATCGCCAACTACAGGATAGTGGGGCGGGGGATTGGTTGCAAATCGTGTGTCAAAAACATAGTTTTTCGCGTACCCGTTAACCACGGTTGTGCCGGATAGCTGGCCGACCGCTCCTCGATAGTTTTGAACCAATCCCCCATAAATGTTCAATTTTCCAGACGCAGGGCGGGTAGTATAGTTTTCCACTGTGAATATGCCGTCGTTAGTTGAAGATGTCAAACCGCCTTCGGCAATGAGATGGGCGTAAATGTCGAGATTACTTGGGCAGTTGGTTTTTACAATGATGTCTTTCCGTGAGATTAAGCCTAAGGCATCATTTGAGGGAGCATTGGTGGGATTGATCGTGTATCTGAGGTGGTTGGTGATGTTAATGTTGCCTTCAGCCACAAGGGTCATTCGTCCGTCCAGGGTGCCCGCGATGGTGAGATCTCCTGTTGAGGTTCCCGATGAGACCACATACATCACGCCATCCGTCATGATTGAAGGATTTACTACGCTGTAATTGTAATTGGTCCAATTGCGTTTTGAATTTGTGATATAGAAATTGGTGCCAGACATTCCTACCCTTGTCGCTCCGGTGAGAACCAGACTTGCCTGGAGCCTCAGGCAGTCCTGGGTAGAGACGGTATTGGTGAAGTTTATGGCTGACATCGTTTGAGCCTGAACCCCCAGTTGAAACCCGTTGCTGAAGACGGCGCTCGCGGGCCCCGAACCCCATGTGGGACTGGCCGAGGTAAGTAGTTGCTCGAAGATTGGCGCGCCACCGGATGAGATGTAAATAGGTGAATTACAGTGCACCTTTCCCTTGAAACGATCTCCAGTAGTGAAGTTAATCGTCCCGGACTGGTTGTACCACATAGCGAATTCGGCCCAACTTCTAGAATGGACATAGTCCATGGTCACAACCCGCCGAACCCCGCGGACGACCCCGGTTGAACAGAGAGTATAGTTCATAATCGATGAGCCGCTCATGAGCGTGATTCTTGCAGTGTAAGTTCCTTCCCCGATCGAGCCGGAAATGGTGGCTGGTATTGGGTTGCCAGCCATAATGTAGGCGAGACTGAGTTGACAGCCTCCATCGGCAACATAAAGGGCTTCCTCAAGGGCTTCCTTGTTTGCCGCAATTTTCATCCAACTGATGCTCTGATTCATTAAGCCGAACACCAGAAGAGCGGCGCAGGCGGTAAATATCATGACTGTCACCAGGATATATCCGCCGCGGTCTCTATTGTCAGGTGTGCTCGATGTCATGTTGTGTTCTGCTGTATACAGTTTATTGAGTTAAGGGTGCGCGAATTTTCACGAACGTCCTGACCGTGTTGGTCTCGGAATATCGGCCGTCAGACTTCCTTACGGTGAGTGCGATATTGACGCTATTCACGGTGGCAGTCACGCTGGAGGTGATAATGTTCGTGCCGATGACCCGGCTTCCTGCCGCGTTGGAGAAAGTGACAATGGTTTTACCGGGGTTGTAATTGTACCAAGCCACCTCGTAAATGTTGCTGCTTCGAAGCACCCAGTTTGTCGCTGTCCCCCAATTCGTCACCGAAGAGGACGCCCGTAACCCCAATCCCGTTCCGACCCCGTAGATCATCTGGTCAAGACAGTGGGCGGCCTCCTGGGTGGTGTTGATCGACAGAGACGTCCGGTGCCAGGACTGGGCGCAAGAGAGATAAACGCTTAGCAAGGCGACGAGCACGGATCCCGAAATCGCCACAGTGATCATCATTTCAACCATTGTGAATCCCCGCCGTGGCATTTTGTAAGTGTGGGTTTGCATCAGTATTGAAACCCGCTGCAGATGGATGTTGCCAGGGTCACGGCATTTGTTTTCCTGGAACGGGCGGTAATCCAGGAATTGGTCAGAAGTATTTTCTTCGAGTACTGATACTGCCCAGTCACAACAGAATAACTGCAATAATATAAAGAAGTGGAGCCGCCTGCTATGCTCGAGTTGGTCGTCCAGTTTGGGCGATTGGTGAGGTTGAGGTTACTGCTGGAATAGGTGTTGGTGAGCAGTGCTTCCAAATTCATCCGAGCGAAGTGGACGGCCTTCATTCTGTCATCGGCGAGAACTGCAGATTCCCGGGCTTTCACAAAGGAGTTCAAGAATAGGGATATCGTCACCACGATTAAACCCAGAGCCACCAGGACTTCCGTCAGGGTGAACGCATCCTGGGTGCGGAGGCTGGGACACAATGTTCTCAAAGTGACGTATTCTCCTTTTTTGCCCGGGCTCGCACTTCCATCATCATCTCATTGAAGGCGCCTGCCAATTCCTCAAGATGGTCATATTTGCGAAAACTCAGTTCCTGGTTGAGGTTGCCGTCACGAACGGCTTCGAAAACCCGCTGAAGTTTGATATAGGGTCCGGCGATACGATGCGCCGTAATTTTTGCCAGCCCCACAACTGCCGCCGAGAACAGGAGCGTTGCGAACCCCAGCGCCATGGCCATCAGCTGGCGTTGCATCATGTACTCCTCTTGGAAGCGAGTATCGAGTGCATAGAGATCGTGCCAGTGTTGTTCTGCTAGCAGGAAGAGTAGCAGGCTCGCCACCACCGTCAACCCGATGGTGAGCAAAATCCATAACCCCAGATAACGAAAATGGAATTTGTTTGTCAGCTTTACATTAGCAAGACATCTTTTGGAGTGTTCTCTTTTCATGACATTTCCCTTCGACTGATTTCGATATTGGTCCATCATAACTTGACCTATTCATGGAGGCAAGCAATCCATGGTGATTTTTGCGCCAACAATGTGATTGCCGGCCTAAGTCGTGCCCGACTCCGGAGTGTAGGGGGCGGCTTGTGAAACCGGATGGTGTTTGCTATCATTCCAAGTAATGAAAGTGAGGTGCGGTATGCCTATTTACAAGTTGTTCAGTATCTTTATGCGACAGATAGTCCTTATGGGGTTATTCTGTTATTCGGTAAACAGCAGTGAGGCCGGTGCTCCCTCTCAGGGTTTTTTTAGAATTACGGGACAAACCAATAGTGCGATAACGGGATACACGAGCCAGGGTTTGTTGACGTGGACCAATGCAGCCGTCGGCGACTCCTGTGACGTTGAGTGGTTGGGTTCGCTGGGTGTTTCCAACTCTTGGGAAACATTCGTTCATTATTCGGTGACTTCGTCCGTTTCTCAGGTTCAGGTTTTTGTCCCGACTTGGCCCGCACCAACAGGAATGTCCTTTATCGCGACAAGTCGGTTTCAGATGGGGAATTGTATGGATGCGAATGAGGGATGGAGCGATGAGCTTCCTGTTCATGAGGTCTATGTGACCCCTTTCTTTGTTGATCAAGTCGAAGTTACCAAGGCGCTGTGGGATGAGGTTTACGGGTGGGCCACAAATCATGGGTATGGGTTCGACAACATCGGTTTCGGCAAGGGAACTAATTATCCAGTTGAGGTTGTCAATTGGTATGATGTAGTGAAATGGTGTAATGCGCGCAGTGAACGGGAATCGCTGGTTCCAGTTTATTATATGTATGAATTCGTTTTGGATCAATTTGGGGACATTATAGGCACTAACATCGTTGTTTATAGAACAGGCCTATGGAATATTCGTCCTGAACTGGCTTACTGGACCGCGACTGGATATCGCTTGCCGACGGAAGCCGAATGGGAACTGGCGGCCAGGGGGGGTGCCTTGGGACATCGATTCCCTTGGGCCGAAACGGATACCATCACACAGACTAACGCCAATTACAATAGCTTTTGGGAAGAAGGGGTGCCCTACTACCCATACGACGAAAATCCAACTGATGGCTTTGCCGCTCTATTCAACACAGGAGAGGGTACGGAGCCGTTTACCAGCCCAGTGGCTTCATTTGTACCGAATGCCTATGGGTTGTATGACATGGCTGGCAATGTAAGCGAGTGGTGCTGGGATTGGTATGACGAGGTCTTCTATACAAATGTCTATGCTACCATTGCTGATTCAAGAGGGCCTGTCGGCCCGGGTAGCAGTTCCGCGCGGGTATTACGCGGGGGGAATTGGTTTGATGTAGCCTATCAAACGCGATGCTCGTACCGGGAATCGAAAGATCCCGGCGCAAGTACACATCAGTTGGGCTTCCGCTGTGTGAGAAGCCGTTGACCTTACTGCAGGATTGACCAACTGCTCCACGTTCCCGGGACCATATGCCAAGCGGTATCCAGAATGATGCTGCGCTGTGAGCCGACGGGATATGGTAATCCCGGAACAATAACGGTTCCGTTTCGAATCCGTTCGTCCAGTGTGACATCCAGCCGGGTGCGGGATCCTGATGCCGGGCGGTTGAGAGATACCAGATTTCCGGCGGTCATATTTCCGAAAATACTGATATAAGGCTGCCCGCTGCTATTGAGGTTGTTGTCGATGAAATTGTTTTCCGCATACAGCAGTGCATGAATACTGCCTCCGGTTCCGAACTGGGCATCTCCAATGAAGATATTACCTGTATTGGTGGAGGATGACGACCGTTTCAACGCAATCAGGCAGAAGGCATCGGACGGATTATTGACGATAGTGCTGTTAACTTGCTCGGGTGTCAATCCGGCCTTGTAATCAGCATTGTAGTAGAACTCATCGGAAATGGTGATGTTGCCACTGGCGACAATTGTGATGCGGGTTCCGGGAGTCCGGAAACGCATGCTGTAAACTTGTGGATGATGGATCCAGACGTTGCCATCCACATAATAGAGAAGACCATTGGCAGTCGACTTCACGTTGATATACATGGGGGCCGTCTGTGCCGTGCCGTCGATGGAGGCAGATGAGACAGATGAGTTGTATGACGAATCAGCAGGATCCTCGAAGAAATAGTCGTCAACGGGGACCCCGGCGTTGGTGATGGAGGTGTAGGAGCGCCCGTAAATGGTCTTGCCACTGCTTGAAACGCTGCCGCTTTTTGGGGGATTTCGCACGAAAATATGCTCGGGTCTAGTAAGATCGGTGATCGCCTTGGCGGTGCCATAGTCAGCGGCGTTCACAAGGACATCGTTTCCCCACCGCGGGAGCGCATCCGACGGCATGGTTGTGCTTTTACTGACAGAGTAATACATGTGCTGAAGATCAGGTGGATCAATCGCCGGATTATGGCCTGTGGCGGGCAGTTGGCCTGCTGCAGGAGCCGGCATACCTGTCAGTGATTCTTTTGTTTGAGTCCCATAGTCGTAAATGCTATTGCGGTCGTCCACATACTGTTCTCCGACATCATAATGTCCATTTTGGTCCACATACGGCTCTGCGGGGGTATAAACACCGTCGCCGACATCCTCATACGATTCGGCAGGCCAAGTGGTGCAATAGTAGGTTGTTTTGCCCACTTTGTACGAGGTTTTCCAAGTACTGCCACTCCAATAGCCGCCTGCCGGGTCATATTTCCCATTCACTCGTTGACTGTGTGAAGAATCTTCAACCCACTCCTCGCCGGCATCCCAGCGTCCATTGCCGTGATCTACAACGGTATCGATCCCCGCGTTATAAACCCCGTTGCCATTGCGGTCGATGAATGAATCTCCTGTATCCCAAACCCCATTCCCATTGACATCTGTGAAGGGTTCGCCTGGAGTGTATTGTCCATCTCCAATCGTATCGACATAGGCTTCCCCGAAGTCGTATTGGCCGTTATTATAGACCTTGTTGGAGTAGGGGGCCATGGAGTTTTTATAGGTATCAAATGCGGATTGTGTCAACGCATTGGTGAAGGATTGGACGGCATAGGCATTGGTCCACGTGTCGCCGATGGCGAAGATGCCGGTGTTGTTTGTCGAGACGAGAATTTCGGTCAAGCGAAGTAAGGCATCACCCGACCGGGTAAGATTCCAGCCAGAGTATACATCGCCCCTGACAAAATCTGCGTTGGATGAGGTCCCGCCGATGGCCATGGTGTAATTTGACCCCGATGAGTCCCCTGCAAAGAGGGCGTGGGCATAGAGGGCATGAATGGTGCGATTTCCTGCTCCCAATTCTACCTGGGCCTGTACGACTACCTGACAGGAGTTGTATTGCCCTGTGGAGGTCACCATACTCGCTCCATTTGTAACAAAATAGTGGCTTTGGAATCCCCAGTCCGAGGCGGTGAAGTTATTGGTTCTTCCAAAATAGCCACGGGATTCCGTGAGGGAAATATTGCCGTCCGATGCTGCATTAAGCTTTACGAGAGCGGATTGAAGTCCAGCATCGGCAAAAAATGCAGCCTTATCCCTCGCATTTGAGATTTCTGCAATCCTGGTGAATGTAAACTGGGAAGTCAAAATGGCTCCAACCGCGATACCTGCGATGGCCAACATAATCACGGATGTGACTAGTATGGAGCCCTGTTTTCCTGACAATTCGGTATTTGTATTCATTTTCATGACCCTTCCATCAAGTGAGCCGAGATACTTGTATCAATTATTCCTAAGCCTTACGGCGAGTCTGACGCATGATGCGTATTTTTCGTCATCCGAGGCGCGTGCGCCGTTGGCACCCGGTTCTGAGATCCGGTACGCTATGCGTACACAATTTGTTCCGACCATGGTGAAAACGGGCGTTGTGAAACCATGTTCATCCATGATTTCTGTCATTCCTCGTGCAACGATAGTTTCAGACTCATTGGCTCGTTTCAAATACATCCGGCCATCCCGCAACATACCAGGCGCGTTGGTATACACCAGGCGCGCGATCCATGTATTTGTGCCACTGCCGAAGCGGAGATCCAGCCATCGGCCCCTGGCAACGTCATTAGTGGTGATTGCTGAGGCATTTCGTATGTAAGACGTCAGTGTCGCTCCGGAGCGCATGGCTTCATATTGTGACCAGGACATTTTGGAGCACAGGGAGGCGGTGCTGAGACACCAACCGAACAAGGTCATCACGGCAGCCCCTACCATAACCGCAATTGAGGAGGCGATCACTACTTCCGTGAGGGTGAATCCGCTACGGGTTTGCCGATATTTGTTCGACCCCAAAATTTTCATGCTACTCCTGTCGCATTCTTATTGAATGATTGTTGAGAACGTGTCTGTAACGGTCGTGGAATACAAAGGGCTCCAATAGGCTACATCAACGTGTATTTCTCCATAGACGGCGTTGGACGAACCTGTCACGGACCTGTCTGCAGAATGCCAAACCACACGCGGAATTCTGATGATGGGATACCCTTCAATACCGCTATTAGTGTCTGAGAGCAGCATTGTGGATGAGGCCGCCAAATTGGCGCGTCCTGTGGCAATCATTTCTTCAAGCCGTTGTTTGCCGTAATAGCGTGCCTCGGTGGCTGCGCGGCTGTTTTCCCCGTAAGCGTATGTTTTCAGGCCAACTTGAAACAGCCCCGCGCAAAGTAATACCGATAGCGCCAAGGCAATTACTACTTCAATTATTGTCATGCCTCTGCAATCAGAATGCTTCATGTATATTTGTATGCTCATAAGGGATAGCATTTCTCCTTAGCAATTGTATGTATGCCTCATTCAACTTAAAACAGAGGCATAACTCAAGGGAATAAATAGCACAATTCATGCCGAAGAAGTTCCTGAGGGGTCGTTTGGGCTAAACCCATGTAAGTATTCATTAGGTGAGGGTTTTTGCCCACTTAATTACACGAGTTAATGTTAGGTATTCGCAAAACTGAGAGCGGTGCAGATGGAAATTGAGAAATGTCCTGCCATGTGGTCATATCTGGGGCGTTTTAACTATGCTTGCGGAGAAGGTAATGTTCTGCTTTTATTATGTCCATGAAATCGGGGAGTGTAATTGTTTAGGTGATGGATTCATAGAGCATGAGAAGACTAACTGATATCATAAAAGTTTTTCATCGTAACTATCCCGATATCGTGGGGTTGGATATTGGAGTGTCTGGGACTAAAGCCGTAAGATTAAAGAAAATTCATGGGGTTCCGGCAGTCGTTGCCGTGGGTATTCTCCCTGCGATTTCTCTTCAGGATTCGGGCGAATCCTCTGGGTTAAATTTACAAATACCAAAGGCGCTTAGGGCGCCCTATGCAGCGATAGCGGTTTCCAAAGGCGGGGGGATTGTGAAGTTGTTGACCTTTCCCGCTCATACAGGGAAATCAAACGATGATCACGTTCTTGAGTTGATGGGCCTGGGTGAAGATGTCTATCGCTTGGGCTATGAGTGCATTTTCGAAAACCGCAATGAAGTTCGGGTTCTCGCTTCGGCACTTCCAGATACCGTTGCGAGAAAAATCTGTCGATTATTCTCAGTAGGTCTACCAGCGCCTTGTTCTATTGAGATTTCAGGATTGGCGAGCCTCACAGCCTTTGGCCATGCGCGTGGCAATGCAAATGAAGTCGATTGTAGTGTTGTGGTCGATTTTGGCGCAGAGGTTACCCTCGTCGCTTTTTTCAATAAGGGCATCCTTTCGCTTGTCCGAAAATTTGATTTTGGAACAACTCATATCCTTAAGCAGCTCCAGAAAAGTTTGGGGGTCGATCAGGATGTCGCTTTAGGGATTTTAAATGATGGTTCCTTTGATGTTACAAAGGTTGTTCATAATGCCATGGAGCCTTTTTTGCAACAATTGATCATTTCGTGGGATTTTGTGGAACGGCGCGAAAACGCCCATATCAGCAAGTTTTACGTATGTGGTGGTGGCGTGGGAATTCAGCTTTGGGTTCAAGAACTCGAGTTGGCTACTGGGCAGGTGCCGGTCAAATGGGACCCGTTTGCAGGGCTTCCGGTTTACCCCAAGTCGATTCCTGATGAACTCAAGGGGCAGGAGTCTCGTTTTGCATCGGCGGTTGGTGCGGCTCTTGCTATGATGAAAGTTGGCTGAGAGATGCACATCAACTTAATATATAAAGATGAACAGCGTAGTGCCAGTCCGGTCTCCTTATGGCTCATGGTGCGTGTGGCGATTAGTTCGGCACTGTTTCTTATTGTGTTCGGAATAGGCATGTTTATCCTAGGGTATCGCTCGCTTATACATCAGGCGGATACTCTGGATAGCGAATGGAAGTACACGGAGCCAAAATATAAGGCGGCCCTCCAGGTGCGAAATGAACTGTCAGATCGCTCGGATACGCTTAAGGCGTTGTATGGTTGGCGTGACGCCCGTATTGCATGGGGGGGGCAGTTGGAAAATTTAGCACTTATTGTCCCTGAGGTGGTGCAGTTGACTGAACTTCGCGTGAGTCATACCGTGCTGACGGCATCCAACAATATCCCCGCCAGGCTATTTGAGGCCAAGTTTACTGGGAGAACCGCCGCAGCGAGCTCCGAGGTAAATGTAGTTCAATTCCTTGATGGCTTTAAAATGAAGCCGTTCAATCAGTTTGTGGAGTCGGCTGTGCTGCCTTCGGGGGCTTTCCGGCAGGATCCAGTCATAAAAAGCGACCGAATCTTTGAAGTCGTCTGCAAATATTTCCCGAGGCAAATTGAATGAAACTTCCATTGGCAAAAAAGGATCGTCTCATTATTTTCTCCCTGATCGGGGTTGTGGCGATTGTTATTATCTATGTCGCCCTTCAGTGGGGGTTATTTCCTGTGCTGGAATCGAAAAGGAATCTTGAATCCAAATTAGTTGAGCGACAGGAGAAATTGAAAAAGGCGAGGCGCGAACTCGATTATGCGCCAGGAATTCAGCAGGAATATGACGACATCATGGCGCAAATTGAAAAGATTAAAAGGGAAAATGTTTTTCGACCCATTTTGGGATCCTATTTAGTTGGTGTCAGTGAACAAATCGAGTCGGCTGCCCGTGCGACTGGTGTCAGGATTGAGGACATTCATGAAGTTGGTGTGCTTGATCTTCCGCTCAAAGCCAAAAACTCATCTCTCAAAGCATTCAAGTTATTCGCTGTTCAGGTCAGTGCTTATGGTTCCTATCAGGCCTTTACACTTTTTATATCGCAGATGGAAGAGCGAAATCCATTTTTTGGCGTTACTGATTTAACGATCGCAGGACAGTCGGATAAGCCGGAGGAACAACGTTCGGTCGTTCAAATGGAATGGCCTATCGAAAATGTGGCAAATGTGAAAGAAGGTGGCCGATGAGACTGCTATTTCATGTCGCCATGTCCGGAGTGGTACTGGCATTCTTGTTGTCCTTTTCGAGGGCGAACGCCCAGACTCCCGCTATTAAAGGAGGCATGATTGTCCCGTCTGATATGCAGGAAGGAGAATTGGACGTAGCGAAACAGCGCGATCCTTTCCTTCCTGTAGGCTACGTGCCTAAAAAGGTGAAAATAATCAAGAAGCTCGAGTCGGGGAAGTTGTCATCTGCCGTTAGCCCAACTCCTGAGCAGGCGCGAGTTCTTTTGTGGGATGAGGCGAGAAGAAAAGTGGATATCAGGGGAATCAGTTTAATTCATGATAAAAACTCAGGCACCCCAAAGTATCTGGCCATGGTCGCAGGAAAACTGGTCGAGATAGGTGATGCGGTTTCTGCCAAATACGAAGGCCAAATCTACCGTTGGAGAGTTGTTGGGATTAGCGAAGAGGGTGTCTCGTTGCAGAAACTGGACGTAAGAGGCGAGTGAATAGATGTAGGGAGTGACGCATATGAAAAAAATGAAACTATGGATTAGCGCTTTAAGTGTCGCTTTGTTAGCCCTTTTAATCCCGGTGGGTTGTGATGACGGCGGGAGCGGGGATAATGGGGAGTTGGACGCCTATTTTGCAAGCCACCCCTATGTCTCCGATCCGCGCGATGGCGGCGCTTCCGTGGTGACTCTGACTCCCGCAGAAGCCACGTTGAGTACCGTGGGGGCGCGTGCCGTTTTTAAATTTAATGGCGGGACAGGGCCGTTTACCTGGGATGTGTCGGATGGCTCGAAGGGCTCGATTTCAGCCAGTGGCGATCAGGGGGTCTACACGGTTACGTCTGTTGGCGTGAATGATGTTATTGCCTATGACCGTAATGGGAACGCTGCAATCGCCAAGATTTCTGGATCTCCCAGCAACACGACGATTGCCGCATTGTCAGCAAAAGCTTCCCCCGATTCATTGGCTGCGGATGGAAATATCGCGATATTGACTGCGTCAGGAGGGCAGGCCCCTTACACGTGGAAGGAATTGAAGATAACTTTAGGCGTTATTGATCCGCCGGCGCGAGTTGGATCGTCCGTCACTTATACCAGAAGGCAATTTGGGGATAATGCGGTTACGGTCACCGATAGTCTCGGGGCCTCTGTGAGCATTGTCATTAAGCAGCCGTGAAAAATCCTTTTTCCGGTGTGAAACCGTTTGATTGTGGGAATGCGTTATGTGATTGGGACGAGGACAGTATCATGATGAAATATTACATGCTGCGACGCTGGCTAGCCTGCGGGTTGGTCTTATTGCTAGGGCTGGCATGGGGGCGTTCTGCCTCTGCACAAGGCATCTCTGGGACCATCCACAATGTGTCGGTGTGGAAAAATTTGATGCCGCCTTCTGGATTGGGACCGCCGCCTGGCGATGGTTCGGGCTCGGGTAAAATTTTGGTCAGTGTGAACTCGCTAGATGCATCGCTAGATAGTCAGTCCTTTGTTGGAGGAGTATTGCCGCTCGGTCCCGGTCCCTATTCCTTTAACTTCCCTGGCCCCTTTTCGGAAGGGTCTTATGTGGTCGTTGCCTGGGTGGATGGTAATAGCAACGGCGTGTATGATGTTGGGGAACCTAAAGGGTCCGTTGGTGTGGCCATTAAAGCCTCGGGTGGCTCAGTGGGGGGGAAGCTTATTACCATTTCTGACGACTCTGACAATGATGAGTTACCTGATTGGTGGGAGGCCCACTGGTTTAAGGACGAAGTGGATCCGCTTGGCTTTTCAGGAGCAGCAGATCCGGATGGTGATGGCCTTTCCAACCTTGAGGAATATCGTTTTTCTGTGCTGGGAACAAATGGCGTTTTTAAGTTGGCATTGCTTAATCCCGCGAAGTGGGACACAGATGACGATGGTATGGATGATGGCTGGGAATGCCGTTATTACGATCCGATTAGATTTACCGGGATGAATGCTACAGAGGCTAATAAAACCAATGATTTTGATGGGGATGGGTTGTCAGATTGGCAAGAGTATTGCGGTATCGATGGCTTCTCGAGGATGGTGTTTGATCGGTTCGTTGGCTATGTGGAAAAAGGGAAGCTGAACCCGCAGGCGCTTGTCTCGGATGACCTCAATCCCATTGATGTCGACTCAGATTTCGATATGCTGCTCGATAGTTTTGAAGCGGCCTGGTATGATCCGGTCAACCGAATAGATCCCCGTGTTGGGGCTATGTCCGAAATCCCTACCGTAGGCTCTGGGGTTGATATGTCGATTGCCAGGGAGGACTCTGATCAGGATGGACTGAGTAACTACCGCGAGCAATGTCTTCTCTCCCAACTTCACCAATCTACAACGAATGGTTGGATGTGGAACTGGCGTGGGCGCGTTCCTTTTATCTTCAGCACGTATGGATTTCAGGGAAAAACCTACCGGATTTGCACCATGCAATCGTGCGGAGGGCAGGCGTTAAGTTTGAATTTGGTTATGGATGGGACCATTCCCGATCCGACTAACCGGTTTATGTTGAGAAATCCTGATCCAACTCAGGACGAATGGACCGACCCCACGGAAGGAACGGGATATATATACGTCGATGAGGATATCCCGCCTGGACACGATACCGACAATGATGGACTTCCTGATGGCTGGGAAGTTCAGTTTGGCCTCAATCCGCGGGATGACGGGTTCGGAGGCGGCTGGGATCATGGTCCGTTTGGTGACATGGACAATGATGGGGTAATGAATATAGACGAATTTTTCGGGCAGGACGGGAATCGCTCTGCCACGTTCCCTTATATTAACGGGACCGGTGATGAGACCAATCCCAATAGATATAACTGGCGGCCGGATTCGACCTATCAGTGGCGCTGGATCAATACCAACGTTACCGCGACTACGGATGCCTCGGAGCGGGAAATGGGTTTGCCAGAAGGAGGAACGGGTGTCAGTCGGCTGGAAACCCTCGGCAGTGCTTCGCCGACGACCAGTTTGGGAGGAACAAATTATGATAATGGGACTGATACAGATGATGATGGGATTTCCGATGCGGTAGAAATCAGTCCGACAAATTCCGTTTTGCCGTCAAGTCCGGTAGACTCCTGTGATCCTTTTATTCCGCGCTCTGCATTGATCATCAGTTCAAGTGGGATTGCCATTCCCGACCCCGAGCCTGAACCGGTAGGATCTTCAGCCGGATGGCGCCCTGACTTGCAGCGCCGAGATTGGACTCTGGAATGTCAGGTCAAGCTTCTCGGAACCAATCTGACAGGGAATCTTTTTAATTTCCAGACGGTCAGAGGTCCGAAAGTGTGTACGGTCTATCGACTCTCCCTGTCGAACAATGCTCCCATGCTGGTGTCAGATAATTCCTCGTATACGCCGGTTATAGTTTCTGCAAATCCATTGCCAACGAATAGATGGGTCCATTTAGCGGCGACATGGGATCATAAGAACAACAGTTTAAGCCTTTATGTTGACGGGGTTTTGTCGATGTCACCCCTTCAATTGACGGAATCGTTCTCGGTCTATATGCAGCCTGCGTCCAACCACTTGATGTTGGCCGAATCACCCGATGGGTCGTTTATCAACAAACTGCTGCTTGATGAAGTGAGGATTTGGGGACTGGCCCGGACGCCCAAGCAGATTGCCGAGTATGCTCACAAATTAGTCCCCTCAGTGAATGGGGATGATGTTTGGATTCACGGCACGGAATTCGACACCATTCTCGTGCATGGCGGTGGGATTTTCAACCGCGAACCGGGCGTTCCGTTGACGAATGTCTATGAGAAATCAGGCAGTTACTGGTTGGATGATGGGGATGGGCAATACGACGCCCCCAGAGACACCCTTCTTCTGAAGGGGTCGAACGTGATGTCAGGAATGACTGGCGCCAAAGTGGATAAGGTGTATTGGAATGACAAAGACAATAGCGGAGATTTTACCCGGAATTGTCTGTTGGCCTATTATCGGTTTGATGATGGAGGAAGCACCGCTGAGGATTTTGCCCGCCGAGCAAAGAATGGTCTGTTGGGAGCTACTGCCGAAGAATTCCGTTTTGGCGATAGAGGATATGCGTTACCTACGAATTCATTTCTGTTTGTAACTAATGACGCCGCGAAAGTCTACGGCGTGGATCAGCGTGGGGCTGATGATTCGGATTTTGATGGGTTACCTGATGCATGGGAAATCATTCATGGGATGGATCCGTGGGATGACGGGACTCGTGGTGAATCTTTGCCGGGGACTAAAGATGGTGCGAATGGTGCCAAGGGGGATCCGGATGGCGATGGCTTGATCAATATTTATGAGTACTGGTCGGGTACCAATCCCCATGCAGAAGATTCTGATGGGAATGGGATATTGGATTCCCAAGAGGACCGCGATGGTGATGGAGTGGTGAATATCACGGAGCAATTACTAGGCTGTCGGCCCGATCTGGTGGATACTGATGACGATGGGCTTGCAGATAGTGAAGAGCAGAGTTCGGGGACTAGCCCCATCAATGCGGTGGATCCTGCCACAAATTCACAAGCTATCGTCTTCGGGGGGGGGGGCGGAAATTATTTAGAGGTCCCGTCGGATATTAATCAGCGTCTGCGTGATTGGACGATCGAAGCCTGGGTCAGGCCGTCCAATGCGATGGTTGGGACCGGGGTGATTATGCGACGGGTAGTGGAAAATATGGCGGGCGGAACCCAGGCAGTCAATTTTGCCATGGGCCTCGAAACTAACGGGGTGGGCGGTCTCCGATTATATGCGGGTTATGTATGGCCGGACGGGAAGCAGTATATCGTTCGCGCCGGTGTTGTACCGCCGGCTGTATGGACGCATCTGGCGGCCAGTTATAATCGTTCTAGTTCGACATTGATCCTTTATACCAATGGTGCGGTGGCGGCTAGCGCCAACACCTTCAACCGGGATCCGCCTGTTAGCGGTAGGGGCGGGGATGTGTATGTAAGAATTGGAGAAGGTGTCGTTGGGGCCATAGATGAGGTCCGGCTCTGGAGTAAAGCGAGGACTGGAATCCAGATTCAGTCGAACACCAATCGTGTGATTGCTGCATCAGACACAAATGGCTTGATCAACTATTTCCGGTTTGATGATGGGGAAGCCAGCACCAACAGCAACCATCCCTCTTGGACCGAATTTCATCAGCCTGCTGGTTTTCAAGACTTTACCTATGCTAACGATTGGAATGAGCAATGGCGTCATGCGGCTATCAAGCACGGTAATGTTGGGACAATAAGACCTGGGGCCATTGTCTCGCCACCTTCCCTGCGGGTGATGTTGCAACCTGACGAGGCGATTCTTGGTGGGGCGCAATGGACTTTGGATGGCGGAACCTGGCAGGATAGCGGGGTCAGTCTGCAAGGACTCGATGCTGGGACGCATGTGGTGATGTTCAAGGATGTTGCGGGCTGGACCACGCCGGCGTCATTGTTGATCAGTTTAACCAATGGAAGGGCAATGACCACCAACGGGCTATATGTTCAAAAATCTGCATTGAAAATATCGTTCAATAATGTGCCGATACCGCCTCTGGCGGCCTGGAAAGTCAATGGGGGAGATTGGCTGACAAATGGGGTGACCCTGACAAATCTGGATGCCGGCGCTAATTTCGTTTCATACCAGCCAGTACCTGGATATGTTGAACCGCCCTCCGAGACGGTCACGTTAAGTGCCGGTCAGACACTTTCCTTAACGCGTCCATATACCATCATGACCGCTTCAATTTCGGCGATCATTACGCCTGCAGCTGCGGCTGATGCAGGTGCCCGTTGGCAGATTGCTAATTATACAGGGCTGGTGAGTGGAGCGGTTGCGGGTGGGCTGGCGATGACTACACACCAGGTTCAGTTCGGAAATTTGGATCGTTGGATAGCACCGGCCAGCATCAGCGTCACACCCACTAATCAGGTTACAGTGGTGGTGACGGGGCTGTATTCTCAGGTGACAGGGTTGGCTGTCGATTTATTCCCTGACGAAGCCGTGGCTACAGGTGCTCAATGGCGCATTTCGGGAAGGGACTGGACAAACAATGGGGTGTTTCTTCCTTTGTCTGTTGGTTCTTATATCGTCGAGTTTAAGCCGCTGAGTGCCAGGTGGTTGGCCCCTGGAAGTCGATCAGTAAGTGTGACCAATCAGCAAGTCACAGAACTTTCGGTAAGTTATTTGAAAGCGGATGTTTTCGGAGGGGGCTTTACAACGAATGCCGGTGATTTTTCTTCGCCATGGGCGCTTGATTTGGATGCTCAGCACCGGCTTTATGTGGCGGATACATATAATAATAGGGTTCAGCGATACGATTCCCTACTCCAGCAGTGGACCGTTTATGGGGGGCCAAGAGGGACGGGCACTAACCAATTTGATACTCCGAGCGGGATCGCTGTGGACAAAAACGAAAATGTTTTTGTTGCTGATCAGGGTAATCATCGGATTCAGAAACTAGGCGTGGCTAAAACGAACTGGGTTTCGATTGGTACAAGTCCGCTTGTTGCAGGATCGGCGCTTGGACAGTTCAATGCTCCGTCAGATGTGGCCGTGGATTCTGCGTTGAATCTTTATGTCGCTGATACATGGAATAATCGAGTCCAGAAAATGAGTACCTCTCTCGTATGGTCTGTATTTGTGTCCAATGGAATTACCCCCGGGAAAGTGCAATATCCGCAGGGACTTTTTGTTGATAGTTCAGACAATCTCTATGTGTCTGATGATTTGGATCTGACTAACGGATTGAATCGGGTTCAGAAATTTTCCAAGACAGGGGCGTTTGTGGCGCTTCTCGGCGGACGGGACTCGACTCAGGGTGGACTTCAGAAACCCGGTGGTATGTCGATTGGAAATAACAATCTCTTCATAGCCAGTTCATTTGATAACCGGGTTGCATATTCTGGCATGACCGGGATGACATGGACTACCTTAGTGGAGAGTAATGTGTTGAGCCACCCGGAAGACGTGGAATGGGATCCTCGCGGTTATCTTTATATTGCAGATACGTCACATAATCGCATTCTGATGGTGCAAGTAGACCCGGCCGCAGCCACAAATGGGCTCACCCAACTGATGGCGATGACGTCTACGGGAACCAATACGAGCTTCACGCTGACGTGGTTTGCCCGGCTTAATTGGAATTATGCTGTGCAGTACGCCAATTCTTTGACACCGGGTATGGTATGGGTGAATTTGCCAGGGTATTCTGCTGTAACGGGTTTTGACATGATCACGAATTGTACTGACTCAACGGTGTTGGGAATTACAAATCGGTTTTACCGCATCATTGCGTATTAAGTGAAAGGCTGAATTATGAAGCGATTACTAGCGTCTATATGTCTTGCCGTAGTGTCCTGCGGAATCAGTTTTGCTGCGACATTTGGCCCCCAGGGTGTGGCGTCTACACCTGATTCTGAATTTGTGACGTTGTCCGACATGGCCTCTATGCCGATTGCGGCAACCGCAGGAGATGCCTTGGCCCCGACTGAGTCCGGCAGCACGCCTCAAGAAATCCCGGCGGCAGCTTTTCCCGCTACGCCTGTTATTGTCGAGAGTGTCACTAATGTTGAGGTGAGGGTAGTCACGAACGGCATTGTGGAGGCTGTTAAACCGGAAATTTCAACCGGGGCGGGAACCAATGTAATCGCTGCGTCGGATACCTCAACCGAATTGATGCCGGTATTGTCTTTCATGGGTGCCTCTGAAAAACAGAACCTGATTTCAATCGCTTTGGATGATGTGCCTTTGCAGGACGTGGTTCGTCTGTTTACCCGTATTTCAGGAGCCAATATTATTTCGTCATCAACCAATCTGCAAGGCAAGGTGACGGTGAATCTTCAGGATGTGGAATGGAAGCCGGCGTTAGACTCCATTCTGGATATGTATAGCCTGATGGTGTCCGAGAAAGTGCCCGGGTCAGGCATTTATAGCGTGATAACCAAAGTCCCTGGCGCCGAACCGTTAATCGCCCAGCCCATATTCCTCAACTACGCCCAGGTGTCGAATGTGGTTGCTGTCGTTATTCCCATGGTAGGCAAAGGCGGCACCGTTTCTGCTTTCCCTAATGCCAACGCGCTCATCGTTCGGGCCAATGCGGCGGATTTAAGCTCGATCATGAAAGTGGTTGAAGGAATAGATATCCCCCGCCAGCAAGTGTATATCGAAGCCAAGATTCTGGAACTATCAGATGAAGCCATTAAGGATCTGGGGGTCAATTGGCAGGTTTTGGAAGGGTATGGTATTGGGGTGGGGACCCTCTCCCAGACGATTAATGATGAACGTAGTACTTTCAACGGGAATCGCCAGGGTCTCGGAACCGTTGATTCTAATATGCGATCCAAAAGCTCCGATAGTGGGGCAGGTGTGCCTGGTAGCGGGCAAACCGATGTGCGAACATCAAGCGATGTGATCAAAAGCGGAAGCAGTACTACGATGGGTGATACTACTGCAAAAGGTTTGGACTCCACGGTCAGCACCTCCAGCGGACGCGATACGTCCGACACCATTTCGAAATCCGCCAATTACTCTCGGGAGTCAGAGCACATCAAAGGGCAGCACCTGTCGGATATCCGCACGGCGGTTCTCAGTGCTGATGATTTTCGCGTGGTACTAAGCGCATTGCAGCAGATCAATGGAATCACCATTATTTCAAACCCTAAGATCATCGTGGCTAACGAGGAAACGGCTATGATTCACATTGGGGAGAATCAGCCGAATATCCGAGGCACCGTTACAGCCGGACAGCAGGGACAGGCCAATACCACAACTTATGCGTTGGATACCTTGAAGCCTTATTTCGAATTCGGTGTATCGCTTGAGGTGACTCCGACCATTAATAACCAGAGCAATATTTCGGTGCGAATCCTTCCTACCTTAAGCAGGTACGTCAAAGATTTAGACGCTCCAGATGGAACTAAATATCCGATTGAAGCGACCAAGAAGATCAAGACTGTCTTTAGTTTGGAGAACGGAAAGACGGCGGCGATCGGAGGACTGACTGAAACAAGTGAGCGTGAAAACGTCAAAAAAATACCGCTATTGGGCGATATTCCCCTTCTTGGCAAGTATCTGTTTTCGTATACGCATAAAGAGCATTTGCAAACTGAGACGATTATTTTCGTAACGGTTGGCTTGGCTAATCCAAAGGCGGTTCAGGCCGATGAGGGCTTGCCGGAAGAAACGGCTTTGGCACAAAATCAGATGATTATGATGAAGAAAAAGCGTGATCAGCGGAAGTCCGATGCCGTGAAAACTGCGATTAAGGAAAAA
>JBAWZF010000034.1 GCA_037143175.1 bacterium | reverse complement strand
CTGCATGGCTACTTTATAGGGCGCAGCATCACGTGAAACGGCGTAGAACAGTGTCACATTCTTGATGGGATTCGCGCCGGGCATCACTTGTGCCCTGAAAAGAACGTCCTGCCCCCATACGGCAAGAGTGACGGGAGCATGCTCAATATGGAGGGAGGGGGGGACTGGCGCCGAAAAGGCCTGAATAGTCGCAAACCATGAGGCTAATACCAAGCCAAACAATCGATAAGATGTAGAATTCATGACGATTTCCTTATTTCGTACAACGCCAAATCAGGCGAAAAGATAAGATGATTGGGGTATGCAGACAAGAATATAAATGTCAGAAACCCGAAATCATCTTTGATATGCTTTTTTGAAGCTGATGAGGATAGCGGGGGATTATGAGGACGCCAATAATTTAATTGTCTTGATAATCTTGTAATTAGTGCTAAAATTAAAATATGAGATATATAGCAATAATTTTGGTTTTGCTGTTTGCGGGCTGCGATCCGCCTATCCCTTCTAAGAAATTCGTTACTAGGGAAATTTCAATTATTTGTGTCGATGAAGCCAATATGGCTGCCATGCTTGCCGAGCGTGTCCCTTATGATCCTTTTGCCCCTTATTGCAATTCATATTATGATGCATTTAAAGGCATTATTTATGTCTCATGGTCAAAAAATAAAGATATCAATGGTAAGCCGATGCCCAACTTTGAAGACTTGGGGCACGAAATGTGGCATGTAGCTTCAGGCTGGTGGCATGGTGGATCTGTATTTAGCCCGCCAGATACTAATGCCACCATCCAGGCCATCAAAGTATCTACTACAAAGCTTAAACCTGATAGAGACGAATTGTAGGTGCTCCTCGTCATTCATTTCTCAAGGCTTCGGAAGGAGAAATTCGGGCGGCAGCCCGGGCGGGCCAGTAACTGAAAATGACTCCCAGAATGATGCCTGACAGGAGTGGAATAGCGGCTACGGTAGCACCAAGGTAGACGGGAAGGGGACTCCAGGCCAGAGTCATCTTCAACAGAATCCATGCGCCACCCGTGCCTACCACTGTAGCGGATAGTGTGATGAGTAGGGCTTCACACATGAATAAAATGCCAATGTCAGCAGGGGATGCTCCCAATGCCCGGCGCAATCCGATTTCCGGGACACGCGTTTGAACACCGGTCAGCAGCAGACTGGTCAGCGTCAGGCCTCCCAGAATGAGACATAAGAGTACGATGGTTCCGCCCGCCAGCATGATCAGGCGCTGGTAACGCATGAGACGGTGGATCAGGCTTTGGGGGGTGATCCAAGATAGGCCTTCCACGGCATAGTCGGGCTGCTGCATTAAGGCCCTGGTACGACGGGTGTTGTTGTCAAAATGGGCGGGTGCGGAACCCTTGATGAAAATCGCGTCCACCCGGGCGGCGTCGAACACCGTTTCGGTGGACCAGCAGGCTGGGACGCTCCAAGGGACTAGAAACAGACGATTCCCGGGCGTGACGCCGGGCTGGGTATCGCCAGACTCTAATGTGCCTGCTTCGATTTCTACAAGCCCAACGATGCGAAAGGTCATATTTCGGAGGCGCACATCACTGCCTACTGTGAGATTCATGACCTGCGCCAGGGCTGTGCTCGCCATGGCATAATGGGATCGGGTTCGGATATCTGTGGCGTCGATGGCGCGGCCCTGGACGATGCGCCAAGGGCGTACCTGGAAGAGGCTTTCATCTGTTGCCACCAGCACGGCGCCGACAGGGAGCCCTGCCGCGGCACCGTCGTCAAGTCGCATGCCGGTTACTGTGGTTTCCGGGAGGTTAGCTGTTAGGTAATCCGCATGGCGACGCGAAAGCGGTGAATTTCCTGCTTTGCGTGAAATCTCCGCGGGTTGGACGAGACCAAAGACGTTAACGCCGAGTTCACCAATCATAATTTGGGTTTTCTGACGAACTCCACCCAGAATGGCGAGCAGAGTGACCAAGGCAACCATTCCGATTGTGAGGCTGGCAAAAGAGAGGCCGGTACGTGTCGGCTGGGAACGCGTGCCTTCGCCAAGGTCATATATTAGTGCCATCCAGCGCATGGGGTTACTCCTTGGTGGATGTTTCGACGACCGTTCCGTCGCGGCAGGTGAGGCACCGGTTACAATATTTCAATAGAGCGGGATTGTGGGTAGCCAACAAGATGGTGATTCCTCTCAGGTTCAGGTTCTGGAAACACTGCATGACGACTTCGGCGGAATCCCGGTCAAGGTTTCCTGTGGGTTCATCAACGAGGAGTAGGTCGGGCGGAGCGGCAACGGCGCGGGCAATTGCCGTGCGCTGCATTTCCCCGCCTGATAGCAGCCGGGCCGGCTGATCAGCATGGGGAGTGAGGCTCATCTCTGCCAAGGCCTGCCGTGCGAGGTTTAAAGCCTGAGCCCTTGGGACATCGAGGTATCGAAATCTAAAGAGGACATTTTCCATCACAGTCCGGTGGCTCAACAGGCAGAAGTGCTGAAAAACCATCCCAATACGGTGCTTCCGGAGGGTGTTCATCGTGGTCTCATCCAGAACGGAAATATCCTGCCCCCCGAAATGTATAGTTCCAGAGGTCGGACGATCCAAAAGTGCCGCAAGATTAAGGAAGGTGGTCTTGCCCGAGCCGGAGGGCCCCATAATGGCCACAAACTCACCGGGATGAATGCTGATATTGACCGAGCGCAGAACCAGCGCGGAACCGTGGGAAGTGGAAAACGACTTGGATATGTTCTCCAGTTTGAGAATGGGTGGGGGCGCGGAGGTCATGGCTGGATCAGTTTGTCGCCTACGACAACTCCTTCAAGTACTTCATGAAAGCGGGTATCACTCCATCCAAGTTTCAAGGGGCGGTGCTCAAAACCTCTCAAAGTACGAACCCGGCATGATCCTTTCCCCTGATCCCATTGAACGGCACTCCGTGGGATCAGGATGGCTGCAGGCTGAGTGTAGGAACATACTTCCACGTGTAGCGACATCCCTGGTCGTAGCCGACCGTCAAGTTGATCAATACGAATCACCACACGAAAATATTTCTGCCAGACAGGATAACCTGGTTGTGTTTGCGCCATGATGCCAACACTTTCCACGGTTGCTGTCAAATGGAGGTCGGGATAAGCCAGCGGAGTGACAAGTGCGGACTGACCAATCCGGACTCGTGAAAGATCCGACTCGGGAATGAAACACGGGATAATGAATTCACTCATGTCCGGGATACAGAGGAATGGCTGGTTGGGATAGAGCGTATCGCCCACCCGGAGAGCTCTGAATTCATTGCCGACATGTAGCGGGAGATATACGGCCAATCCGTCCGATGGGGCGGTGACCACACAGTTGGAGAATTGTTGCTGTGCCAGTAACAATTGCTGCCTGGCAGCATCTACAGCCGCACGGGCCTGCGTCAGTTTTGCCGGGTGCAAGTGGGTTTCGGCGAGTTTTCGATGTTGTTCAATTTGAGAGGCCTTAGCCTCAAGGCTGGCCAGTTTCAATTCCTGCTGGGCAATCTCTCGACGTGATACCAATTTACGTTCCACGAGCTCACGGGTATCCACCAGGATCTGTTTTTCGGTATCATATTGGTAGTTAAGATCATTGAGCTGAACCTCAAAATCCTGTCTTTCCAAGGGGATAGTGGCGTTTTGTAAGGCATCCAATTCAGCCTCAGTCCGGGCGTATTCACTCTTCAATTTGACAAGATCGGTCTCCAATTGGGAGGCGTCCAGACGTGCCAGTAGGTCGCCCCGTTGCACGTGTGAGCCTTCGGTAATCAATTCGATGAGAGTGGCCCTTCCTTGAAACTGGGAGAGAATGGTTTCAACCCGCCGGGCTTCGAGTGTGCCGTCGCAGGGGGTCCAGACCGACAGGGGGCCACGGGTGACAATGGCTTCATCATGCGATGCGGGTTCAGTGGCGGAGGGTTTTCCGCAGCCTCCGACGAGGATGGTCATGATTAATATCAGGATGATGTTTTTCATAAGGGGTTGGGTTTTAGAGACTGAGGGGCTTCTGTAAGGATACCCATGATTCGAAAAAGATTGTATCCGGCCACGCAGATTCTGGCGCGAGTAGATAGGAGCGTAGATTCGGCCTCGACGAAAGCATTTTCAGCATCGGAGACCGCAAAGTTGTCGCCCCGTCCCATCTCAAACAGGCGGCGGGCCAGTTCTGCCCGGGACTGGGCTGCTTCATAGTTCCGGCCCGCAATCGTGAATTCAGCACGAACCTGGCGATAGGCAGAGACCGCTTGCTGAACTTCGCGAGCCAGGGTTCTCCTTTTAATGCAAATGGCCTCCCACGCAGACTGGACATCCACCTTGGCCGTGTTGACGGCCGTTTTGTTGCGATGTTGCAGGAGATCCATCTGGCCTGCAAGACCGACAGTCCAAAGGTTGTTATTAAAATCCGTTGAACCAGAAAAGTGGTTGTCTTGATCATATTGTTGGTTTTCCGCCACAAGTGTGAGATCCGGTTCAAGTTTTCGCCGAGCCAGTTTAACCTGGCGTTGCAGACTTCGGTAATCGTCCAGGGATTGAGCATAGTCAAGACGGTTGCTCAGGGACGTTTGGATGGCGGCTTCCATGGGTGGGACGTCCAGATCGGGCAAGGGGGTTGTTGCCAGTTCAATGCTTTGTTCAGGCGGGAAGCCCAGTAGTTCTGCCAGCTCACGGGAGGCCGAGAAAAATTCTTCCGTGTGGGTTTCCTGGCGTGATTGAGCCTGGCCATAGAGAAGATCGATCCGCAATGTGTCGACATGTGAGGCACGCCCCTGTCGTTCGCGAATACGTGTCAACTCGCGCAGTTTATCAGTTCTCTCAAGAATAGCCTTATCGCATTCAATTTGTTTTTGGAGGCGGAGTATGGTTTCGAATGAACGAACCACATCCACGACAATATCCGCCTTTTGAAGTTCCCAGCGGCGCTCCTCGGCACGGAGCCGTTCGCTGGCCGCGGTGATGCCTTCTTCGTTTACCAGTTTTCCGAAATTTCTGAACAAAGGTTGGCGAATGTCCACTTTTACAGCCGAACGCCAGGCATCATCCACAAAAGAAGGATAGTGGGTGACTTCGGGGCCCAGCCCAATTTCTGTTCCCCAGAGAAATTTCTTTTGCGCCCGGATCCCATAACGCCAGTCCGTGTTGCCGTCGGTATTGTTGAGGGAGCCATTCGGGGAAATTTCTGGATCGAACTCCTGGCGGGCCGAGGTTACGCCCAATCGTTGGCGATCCACGGCCAGACTTCCATAGGCCAGGCGGGCATTATGTTGCAGAGCCGTTTGAATGGCCTCGTCCAACGCGAGAGGTGAGGCGGAGAGGGGAAGTAGAGGAATGCTTATCAACATGCAAAAGAGATGCAGGAACAATCTCTCTCTCACTGAAGTCCGTCCTTCATGTTGGTTCGGTCAGGCATGGCTCTGGAGTAGCGTGTGTGTTTCAGTGCGAGTTCCCATTGCTTGGCATATTTAAGAAAAGCGCCATAGGAGGACATAAGGGCAATGGTTAGCCCATGTTTTCCATCACGGAAGCCCTGTTTAAGGATGTATCCCTTGAAAAAACGGGCGAGGGGATGTATAATCATTTCTGACCAGTGGAATCGGCGGCCCTGAACGAAACGTTGTTGCGCGGTGATGGTTGAAAAACGATTGAGGGTATTGATGTGGTCGGCAAGATCGTCATAGGTATAGTGCCAGATAGGATTATTTAAGCGCCTGACGGGGCCGCGAACGACGACTTTGTCATGGGGTTCCTGCCCTTCTGTCCGTCCGAAATCCTTTTTAAAAAGGCGGAGTTTGACATCAGGGTACCATTCGCCATGGCGAATCCATCGACCAAGATAGAAGACCTGGCGCGGGAATTCATACCCCACGATTCGATTATTTCCGGAATCCATTGTGGCTAGAATTTCTTCACGGAGCGCTGGCGACATTTCCTCATCGGAATCCATGAACAGGACCCAGGGGTGTTGTGCGAATTCGCGGACCGTATTGCGTTGGCCCACATATCCGAGCCAATGGCGCTGATAAACATTATCGGTATACTGGCGGCAGATCTCCACCGTACGATCCGTGCTGAAGCTGTCGAGTACGATCAGTTCGTCGCACCACGTCAGGCTTTTGAGGCACTGTCCGATTTTCTTCTCTTCGTTAAATGCTAAAACACAGGCTGAAATTTTTTCTCGCATAATCTTTATCCAAACTGGTTCGCAAACGGTCAGGGAGCAGGAGGCGTGGCCTCATTTGTGGCGGTAGAACCGATTCCTTTAGGAAGATCCTTGGGCTGGCTGAGTTCATCCTGTAGCTTCTCAAAATAAAATACACGGATTCTGAACCCGTAATATTGAACTGTGCGTTCGGTTGGGGGGAGGGTTGCCGGGACGACATAGGAAGCCATTATGGTTTTCTGTTCGGCAGACTGCCACTTTTCCTGTACGGTCAAGGCCGACGATGGCCCGCGGGACGAGGCGGGGATAATTTGGCCGGAACGTTTATCCCGATCGATGAAGATCACCTCTACCCGCACGCCATCCGGATCGATTTCCTTTTGAAGCTCCGAGGCAGTCAGACGGATTGTGAGCAGCCGCATTTCGCGAAATTGCTCGGTTTCCGGGAATTTATTGATGTCTGTGCCCATGATTTTGATGAGGCCGCCAAGAGGCGTGACAGCGGGTTCCTGGACTGTGGGCGGGTTGGTGGGGATGATGGTCACAGGCAGAGGGGTGTCATTCGAGGTGATGTTCATGACGTTTTCTGTTGTCCCTGTTGACTTGGTCCCCATCAGGATCAGAGTGGCTTCCTGAAGTTCCTTCTGGGCAGCGGCAATCAGGTCGGTGGTCGGGTTTTTCTTAGGTTGAGGGTGTGCCACAGCAGGCTCCACTTTGATCGGTGCAAACTCGGTTTTGACCGGAACGGGTTCCTCCTTGACCGGTACGGGTTCGATTGTTTGTACCGGTTCTGCTTTGACCGGTGTGGGTTCGGCGCGGGGCTTGGGAGGAACGTTAACCGGTTCCAGTTTTAGAGGTGGCGGTGTTACTACCACCGGCGCAGGAATGGTGGTCGGCACCACGGATACCGGAACGACTGGCACGGGCTTTTTAATTACCGTCCGGACGAGTGGGGGAAAGACGGGGGATGACGTCGGTTTAGCCAGAGGAGTCCGAGGGGTGATCATGAGGCGCTCGCAACGGGGAATAAATATAAACATGCAGGCCACTACCAGGATTAATCCGCCACCCACGAGCCATGGTTTGCGGCGATTCGCTTGATCTTCGGAATCTTCCTGGTCGCCCCCCCCCTGAACTTCAGCCTGAACGTAGGCTTGGATCAGAAAGCGTGTGTGGCCCACTTCAACGACATCGCCATGTTTGGGGTGTGCCTGATGGACCTCATGATGGTTGATCAGAAGGCGGTTCATAGACCCGAGATCGCGGATGAAAAGTCCTTCAGGGGTATGGGTGATTTCTGCATGAGATAGCGCAATTTCGGGGTCATTTACCAGGATTTCGCACGAGTCAGCCCTGCCGATACGCATGGGATCCTGGGTAAGCGTAATTTGTTCGCCGCGCCTATCCCCACTGAGAATGATGAGTCTGTAAATCATGAGTTGTCAAACAGCATACACAACAGGGCGACAAGGTTGGAGTATTTTTTTGCAGGAATCAGGTTTTGTAAATATCCTCGCAGTTCAAATTGACATTGCCCTGCGAGTTACATACTTTATCGCGATTATGTTTTCGTTGCGGAAATTTATTTCATTTGTCCTGATTATTGCTGCTTTCGATGCTGCGATGGCGGATTTTAAGGTTTGTAGTGACTCTTACGGGGACACCTGCGAAACAACTTGTACGTGTGTTTGTCACTCGGAACCGACTTTTGCTTTCGGCGATAATCCCAATACCCCATTTGCTTCAGTGTTTCATTGTGTCATATTTTCCGACACCCAGTGCTCGGGAATTCTTCTGATAGCTGACGTCTTCCGTCCACCTATCTCCGCCTAAGGGCGTTTCGCCCTTTTCCGTCATTGAGCTTTAGCCTGGCTTTACTTGCTGGTGCCAATACCAAGGGCGGATTCCGTCTTGTCGCGCCTCAAAAGCGGCTGATAACACTTACTTTTTCAAGCAATAGGAGAATTCATGAAACAGAAATTGATTTTTTTTCACGCATGTATGCCAGGCCTACTGTCGCTAGCCTTGATGGGAACGGGATTGCAGGTGTATGCGGACAACCAGGAGCCTGATGGAGTACTTACGCTTCGGCAAACACTTGAATTGGCGATGATGCATAACCCCGAATTGACGAGCTCGTTGCATGGAGTTCAGGCTGCAGAGGGGTACGCGCAGCAAGCGGGCGCTTGGCAGAATCCAACTCTTGAGCTGAATGCAGAGGAGTTCGGGGGTTCAGGGGCACGCCAAGGATACGATGCGGTGCAAACAACGGCCCGCCTAATTCAGACTATTGAACTGGGAGGGAAACGAGGCAAACGCCAGAAGGTAGCGCGGACGGAAGCCCGGTTAGCTGGCTGGGATTATGAGTCTAAACGCTTGGATGTGCTTACTCAGACTAAGAAGGTGTTTGTGGATGTTCTGCTGAAGCAGGGCCAGCTTAAACTAGCTGAATCTCTTCTCCTTGTTTCTGAAGACGTGCATCAGGCCGCGGCACAAAGGGTGAAAGCCGGTAAAGTCACGCCTCTTGAGGAAACGAAAGCGGGCGTCGAAGTAGCTGCCGCCCGAATTGTGCGGGATCGAGCTAAACGAGAGTTAGATACGGTGCGCAAACGCCTTGCGGCATCATGGGGCGGGACAATACCCTTGTTCAAAGAGGCTGACGGCGATCTAGACGATGTCAATGATGTTCCTTCAGTTGAGACATTCACAGCATTAATAGACAAAACGCCTGAAGTTGCCCGCTGGAAAGATGGAGAGGCGCTAAGCAAGGGTGCTCTGGCGCTAGCCAAGGCGGAGCGTATTCCCAGCATCGAAATCAGTGCCGGTATCAGTCGCTTTGCGGAAGATGGCTCCCAAGCTGGTATTGCGGGGCTGTCGATGCCTCTCCCGTTGTTCAATCGCAACACTGGAGGCATTCTTGCGGCGAAACATCTTGCAAGCCGCGCGGAATATGAACAACGCACAGCCCGCTTGCGTGCAACCACGGATCTGGTTGAGGCTCATAACCTTCTCGTCATGGCGAGGGCCGAAGCGTTGACAACCAAGGGAGAATTGCTCCCGGGCGCGCAACAAGCTTTCGATGCGGCACAAATAGGATATCGAGAGGGGAAATTCGGGTATTTGGAGGTGCTGGATACACAACGTACGCTTGGTGAAGCAAAATCCCGTTACCTTGACGTGCTGGCGACCTATCACAAGGCTGCGGCGGATGTGGAAAGATTGACGGGAACCCCGACACAAGTCAGTCAATGATATACAAAGGAGTAATAAGAATATGAGTACTAATAAATGGACAATTACAAACGGGCTTTGTGCCTTGTTGGTTTCTTTATCGATATCGAATGGTTATGGAGCGGATCAGCCTGCGGGATGTGGAAAAGATGATGGGTGCGGGAAGGGGAATTCCCTCGAAGAGCGTCTGTTCGTGAAGTGCGAGCATGACATACCGATCTATCAGTGTGACGAATGTCGCTACGAGGCAGGTGTCGTGAAACTGGATCCCACCCTGATGAAACATAAGGACGGTACCGGATTGGTGCAGACGCAAGTGGTGGCGTGGACGAAGGTAGTTGACATACTGGCGACCACAGGGGAGGTCGCGCTGAACGAGAATACGACTGTGCATATCAGTCCCCGTATTGCCGGTATTATTGAGACCGTTTCTGTGGATATCGGAAAACGCGTGAAGACGGGTGATGCCTTGATCACTCTCGCCAGTGTGGAATTTGGCAAGGCCCTGACTGATTATGAACGTAATCGTACCCTTAGTGACCTGTCAGAGAAGGTGTTCGTGCGTGAATCCAGGCTCAAAGAACAGAAGGTCGGATCCGAGCAGGACATGATCAACGCTCAGATGGCATTTGAGCAGCATCGCACAGATCTTAAAGCCTCTGAACAGATGCTCCATGTGCTGGGACTGACTGATGAGGATCTGGCGAAAACTCGTGATTCCACGCACTGGGTAAGCAAGGGCGTTCTGACCGTTCGTGCACCTGCCTCAGGAACCATCATTGAAAAGCATGCGGTGGCCGGCGAAGTTGCGGAGCCTGGAAAAGATTTCATGCTGCTTACTGATCTATCCTCAGTCTGGGTCTGGGCCAATGTGCATTCACGTGATCTGGCGGAACTGCTTGCAAGTGAAAAACGCGGATCGGTAGCCGTTAAAATCAAGGTGGCCGCCTTTCCTGCCCAGAGTTTTAAGGGCCAGCTAGATTATGTGGGCGCGACCATGAACGAGCAAACCCGCACGGTGAAAGTGCGCGCCACGATTGATAATCCCGAGATGCTATTGCGGCCTGGAATGTTTTGTGACGCGACAATCTCACTCGGCACTAATAATGCGGAGGAAGTGGTGGCGACCCCACGGGGCGCGGTGTTTTCGGATGAGGGTAAGTCCTTCGTTTTCAAGCACTGGAAGGATGATTATTTCGTCCGGCAGGACATACGTAAGGGACGGGAGTTTTTTGGTATGGCCGAGATTCTGGAAGGCCTGCATGCGGGCGAAAAGGTCGTGACCGACGGGGCATTCCTGCTCAAGTCAGATGTATTGCGTGAAAAAATGGGCGCTGGTTGCGCTGATTAATGGGAGGACATGGCCATGTTTGACAAATTCATTCAAGTTATCCTGCAACAGCGGTTGCTGATCATTCTCGGCACGGTCTTACTTGCTTTTCTCGGGATACTGGCCTGGAAACAGCTCCCCATCGATGCCTTTCCTGACGTTACCAATGTGCAGGTGATGATCCTGACCAAGGCCCCGGGGCTGGCGGCTGTGGATGTCGAAGAGCTGGTGAGTTACCCAATCGAGCAAGTCATGGGCGGACTTCCTAAAGTCAAGCAGGTGCGGTCGCTTTCCAAGGCTGAACTCTCACAGGTCGTCATCATATTTGAAGACGGTGTGGATACGTACTGGACTCGCCAGATCGTTTCAGAGCGTCTGGCCATTGCCCGTGACCGGTTGCCGCCGGGTGTTGACCCGGAGCTTGGGCCAATCAGTACGGGCCTGGGCGAAATTCTGCAATACACGGTGGAGAGCGAGAAACATGATGCCATGGAACTTCGTACCATCCAGGATTGGCTTATCGCGCCGAGGTTGAAACCCACCCCTGGCGTCAATGAGGTCAACAGTTTCGGAGGGTATGTAAAACAGTATCAGGTGCTCGTCTCCCCGGAAAAACTGATCAAATACGGGTTGACTGCGAATGAAGTGGTCGAGGCCGTGGAGCGAAACAATGCCAATGCCGCTGGTGGGATCATTGTTCGCGGATGGGAACAATTCTACCTGCGCGGAGTCGGATTATTAAAGGATCTACCTGATATTGGCAGCATCGTGTTGATGGCGCAGGATGGGACGCCTGTATTCCTGAGAGACGTCGCGGACATCACGATTGGCTCTGAACCCCGGCAGGGGGCCGTTACCCGGGACGGGAAAGGGGAGGTGGTCGCGGGTATGATCATTATGCTCAAAGGGGAGAACTCCCAGGATGTGGTGAGTCGTGTGAAGGTCGCCATCGGGAAACTGGACAGTGCTTTGCCAGAAGGGGTTCGCGTCAATGTGTTCTATGATCGGACCTCGCTGATCGATGCCTGTATTCGTACGGTTGTCGACGCCACGCTGGAAGGTGGCATTTTCGTGATACTGATACTGTTTTTATTCGTGGCCGAATTACGTACGGCACTGGTGGTTGTCTTTTCTCTGCCATTCACCTTTCTCGTCAGCTTCATTATCATGGGCTGGACCGGTTTAAGTTCCAATCTTATGAGCCTTGGTGGACTTGCGTTTTCCGTGGGTATGGTGGTGGATGCCTCGATTGTGGTGGTGGAAAATATCCGGCGGCATCTCGCGGAAAAGCATGAAGGTGCTGACAAGCGGCAAATTGTGGTTGGAGCGGTTGTTGAGGTCGCGCGACCTGTGGCCTTCTCGGTGTTGATCATTGTGGTCATTTTGGTGCCGCTGTTCACATTACAGGGGGTCGAGGGCAAAATGTTCGCGCCCATGGCGTTTACCATGTTGATTGCGTTACTGGTATCATTGGCCGTGGCCCTGACGGTTATTCCGGTCATCTCGGCTTCCGTGCTGAAACTGGCTCCGGAAAAAGAGTTCAAGATCATCCGTCGGCTTCACGAGTGGTATCTCAGGGTGTTGGAGCGTGCGATCAGGCGGCCAGGTATTACTCTGGGAGTCTCCTTTACCGTATTGGCCTCCGCGGTGGCACTGGTGCCGATGATCGGAACCGAGTTCATGCCTCCGCTGGATGAAGGCGCCATTGCCATTAATGCGGTTCGTCTGCCCAATGCTTCTCTGGATGGTTCCGCGCGCGTGGCAGGTCTGATCGAGCAACGCCTGCAGAAATTTTCCGAGATCGAAGCGGTGATTAGTAAAACCGGACGAGCGGAGGTTTCAGAGGATCCCATGGGGCCCGAACAAACGGACGTTTTCATCATGCTGAAACCGCGCCGCCAATGGAAAAGTGACCGTAACAAGGAAGCCCTTGTTGAGGCGATACAAAAGGATTTAGCGGTGATTCCCGGACTCCGATATTCGTTTTCGCAACCGATTGCCCTGCGGGTCAATGAGCTTATTTCCGGTGTAAAAAGTGATTTGGCGGTAAAGGTATTCGGCCCGGATCTTGAGGTACTGAAGCAGTTTTCAGATCGTATTGCGCCGGCGATGCAGTCGATTGAAGGCTGCCAGGATGTGAAAATCGAGCAGATATCGGGCATGAATCAGGTCAATGTTGTCATTGATCGAAGCGCCGTGGCTCGTTACGGGATCAATGTGGCGGACGTGAATGAGGCGATAGAGACGGCCGTGGCTGGCAAAGTAGCCGGGACCCTGATTGAAGGGCAGCGTCGGTTTGCCATCGTTGTCCGATATCCGGCAGCGGCACGCGAGGACATTCCGCAAATAGAGCGGCTACTTATCCCGGCACCGAATGGGGTGCGGGTTCCGCTGGGACAGTTCGCGAAAATAGAGATGGTTGAAGCGCCTGCGCAAATCAGCCGTGAAAACGGTATCAGACGAGTAGTCGTTGAGGCTAATATACGGGGGCGGGATCTGGGCGGCTTTGTCCGGGATGTGCAGGCCAGTATTGCGCCATTGATAAAAGAATTGCCGCCGGGGTACTTTGTGGACTATGGCGGACAGTTTGAGAATCAGCAACGGGCTATGCGTCAGCTTTCCCTGGTACTACCGGTGGCACTCATCCTCATTCTAGTTTTTCTCTATCTTGCGCTGGATTCCGTGACCCATTCGCTTTTGGTGCTTCTAAATCTGCCCTTCGCGCTGGTTGGCGGTGTGATCGCGGTAGTGGCTTTCCAGATTCCTCTTTCTGTTTCAGCAGCCGTTGCGTTTATTGTATTGCTTGGTATCGCAGTTCAGAACGGCGTCATTCTGGTTGCCTTTTTCAGGCAACTTCGTGAGCGGGGTCGTTCGGTATCCGAGACGGTTCGTGAGGGCTGTAAACTTCGATTCCGGCCACTGCTGATGACCGCGTTGACGAGTTTTATCGGTCATTTGCCCATGCTTTATGCCACCGGGTCTGGCGCGGATATTCAGAAGCCTCTGGCCATTGTGGTCATGGGTGGGTTGATCACTTCGACGCTTCTGACGCTGATTGTGTTGCCGACCCTCTATCATCTTCTTAACAAGAGGACGGAAACTCATTAGGGACGTTCTGTGATCCCGTCGAACCGGTGAAAGGGTTTCACTTTAGCTGCTGTTGTGCTATCTATACGGAATATGACCGACCTCAATATTGATAAAAAACGCAGAGTGCGATACAGGGGGACACATCCCCGGCGCTTTGGGGAAAAATACAAGGAGCTGAATCCGCTGGTCTATTCCGAGGAAGTCACGAAGGTCGTAGAGCGAGGACAGACTCCTGCCGGAATGCATCGGCCGATTCTTGTCAATGAGGTGCTCGAGGCACTCGCTTTAAAACCGGGTATGAGGGGGCTTGATGCGACTCTCGGCTATGGTGGTCACGCGCAGGAACTGCTGAAACGGATTATTCCCGACGGCCGACTCATTGGCATTGATGTGGATCCTTTGGAACTGCCCAGAACAGAAGCCCGGCTGCGAGAGCTCGGGTTTTCTGAAGATGTTCTTTTAGTGCGGCGGTTGAACTTTGCAGGGGTGCTTAAGCTTTTACCTGAAGCGGGGGGAGGATTTGATTTTGTGTTGGCAGATCTGGGGGTCTCGTCAATGCAGTTGGATAATCCGTCCCGAGGATTTTCTTTTAAAACTAAGTCTCCGCTGGATCTCCGGCTCAATCCCGGCCGGGGGCAGCCAGCATCAACGGTGCTCAAGTCAATCACCCAGGAGGAATTAACGCAAATTCTTATCTCAAATGCCGATGAACCCCATGCCGACGAAATTGCAGAAGTGATGTTTGCGAACAGATTGAAAATTGACTCAACCTCGCAGCTTGTGGATCTTGTGACGCAGGCCTTGCGACGCCTCCCTGAACAAACCAGGCGTGAAGAGACTAAAAAATCGTTGCAGAGAACTTTCCAGGCGTTGCGCATTGCCGTTAATGACGAATTTGCCGTGCTTGATCAGTTTCTAAGTCTTCTGCCCGTATGTTTATCCACAGGCGCACGTGTTGCCATTCTGACTTTCCATTCCGGTGAAGACCGACGCGTGAAAAAGTCTTTTCAAGAAGGATTCCGTTCGGGAATCTACTCAGAAATTGCCGTCGAACCTATCCGGCCCTCGGCAGAGGAGTGCCGGGCAAATTCCCGGGCAACCTGTGCGAAACTCCGCTGGGCAATAAAAGGGTGATTTATTTGCATAACTTAAGGAACAAAGTGAAGAGAGGTTCTGTATGAATCACAAAGATCCAGAGCTTGCTGAGTTTTTGCATATATTCGGATCCGTGCTGGTCGAATCGCGGATGGATAAATCGTTGCGGCATGTGTGCTCCAGCCAGGGCAAGCAATAGCCAACCCCTCATTCACTTATGTGGGTCGCTTCCGCTCGTCTTTATCATCAGCCATTCGAGGATTCATGAATCCTCTTGTCCCAAAATGGAGCGAAGTTGAGTTAATGTGGAGTTGCTGGTGTCCTGACCGTTCAGCTTGATCTTATTCCTGAAAGGAGTTTAAAATGGCCAATCTTTATGAATACGACTATAGGCAAATCAATTACGGTCTCGCCCTGTCGGCGGATGAGCGGGACTTTGGCGGTTCCAGGTGATAAAAGCATTTCCCACCGGATCGCCATGCTGGCGTCCTATGCCTGTGGGACGACAACGGTACGTGGCTTTCTCCGGAGTGAGGATTGCGTCACTATTCTAAATGCCATGACGCAACTGGGTGCCCAGTATGAATTTTCAGGGGATATTCTTAAAGTAACCGGGGTTGGAGGCCTATTCAAAGCACCGTCACGAGTACTCGATTTGGGTAACTCTGGAACCGGTATGCGGTTGTTGGCCGGGTTACTGGCGGGGCAGGCGTTTACATCTGAGATGACAGGTGACGCCTCGTTGCGGTCGCGGCCGATGCGTCGTATTGCCGATCCCCTGACTAAAATGGGCGCAACTGTTGAGTTGCTGGGAGACAAAGGCTGTGCCCCCATTCGGATCACTGGTGGAAAATTGACGGGCATTGAATATGCGTTGCCGGTGGCATCTGCTCAGGTTAAATCCTGTGTCCTGTTAGCTGCCTTATTTGCCGAGGGCATCACGACTGTAACTGAAGTCAGTCCGACTCGTGACCATACGGAGCGGTTGCTGAATGCCATGGGGGTTCCGATAACGGTTGATGGTTTTCGGGTATCCCTGAAGGGGTATGGTGTAGCTGGCCCCAGGATGACGGCGCGTTCATGGAGTGTGCCCGGTGACATTTCGTCTGCCGCTTTTTGGATCACCGCCGCGGCCTGTGGTGAGGGCCATGTGATTGAATTACCTAACGTAGGCTGGAATCCACGGAGAAATGCGCTGATCAGCGTATTGCAACGGATGGGCGCGGCGATCACCTTTACGGAATCGTCTGATGCAACGGCTTGTGAGTGTATGGGGGTGATTCGTGTTGAAGGACGTTCTTTGCGAGGCACCGAAGTCGGAGGGAGTGAGATTCCTGACCTGATTGATGAGTTACCGCTGGTGGCTGTTGCCGGAGCTTTGGCTCACGGGCGGACGGTGATTCGCGATGCCGTTGAATTGAGGGTGAAGGAATCTGACCGGATTCGGAGTGTGGTTGATAATCTTACCCGGATGGGCGTTAAGGTTGAGGAAACCCCTGACGGGATGATTATTGAGGGGTCGGCACGGGTGAAAGGTGGGGTAACGGTGGACAGTTATGGCGATCACCGGCTTCCTATGGCGATGTCGGTTCTGGCGATGTATGCCGATGCGCCTGTGCGAATGGATGACATTGCCTGTGTGAATAAATCTTACCCGGGTTTCTGGGATGACTTAAGAAAGGTTGGCGGCCGTGCTGAATAAAGTAATTGCGATTGACGGCCCGTCGGCCTCGGGGAAATCTACAGTGGCTCGAAAAGTGGGGACCCGGTTGGGCTATCAATATGTGGACTCCGGTGCTTTATACCGAGGACTCGCCTGGAAGGCGGTCGAATCCGGTTGTGAGCCCTCTGACTCGGTGGCAGTTGTTGCGGCGATGAAGCGGATGGCCTTTGATTTCTTTGTCGAGAATGGTGCGGTTCGCTATCGGATCGATGGCTATGAGCCCCGCGAGGAGATCCGGGCGGAGAAGGTGAATGAAACTGTTAGTTTTGTTGCAGCAATCCCAGAGATCCGCGCGCAGGTAACCCAGTGGCTGCAGGGGATGATCAGATTCGGGAATCTGGTGATGGAAGGGCGCGACATAGGAACGGTGGTCTTCCCCGATGCTGCCGCCAAATTCTATTTGGATGCCAGTCCGGAGGAGCGTGCCCGCCGGCGCCATGCAGAACTTAATCCAGAAAGGGTGTCCTCAAATGTCGGGCAGGTAATGGTTTCGCTGACGACCCGAGATAAGCGGGATTCTGGCAGAAAAACCGCACCGTTAAAACTGGCAGAAGATGCCCAGGTGGTGGATACCACGGGCCTGAGTATTGACCAGGTTGTGGAAGAAATTGTTCAAAGATTGACAATTTGCCCATAAACGTGAGATTATTAGAGTGTTTTATGAGGAATCAGTGTGGAACCTGTCATTGTTAAACGTTCAGATCATACCTTAAGCCGCCAGAACATCAGTCCTGAAGCTCTTAAAGTGCTCTATGGCCTCAAGGAGGCTGGTTATATTTCCTACATCGCTGGGGGAGGGGTACGTGATTTGCTTTTGGGGCGGCAACCCAAGGATTTTGATGTCGTCACGGATGCCACCCCAAATGAGATCCGGAAAATTTTCAGAAACAGCCGGTTGATCGGGCGCCGTTTTAGGTTGGCCCATGTTTTTTTCGGGCGTGATAAAATCATTGAAGTGGCCACCTTCCGTGCCAACCAGCCACCTGAGCCAGAGGCTATCGATTCGTCTGATGACTCTGCTGATCCCTCGGAAAATTTCGAGCCACTCTTTGCTCCGGCGACCCCGCATCATGTCCGGCGGGAAGACGGGTTGATTGTCCGGGATAATCTTTTTGGATCTCCTGAGGAAGATGCCCTGCGACGCGATTTTACCGTGAATGCATTATTTTATGACATTCGTGATTATTCACTGATTGATTATGTGGGCGGGTTGGAAGATCTGAAAGGTCGGGTAATTCGTTTTATTGGTGAGCCTGGAGTGCGATGTGTGGAAGATCCCGTACGGATGGTGCGTGCGATCCGATTTGCCGCGATGCTTGATTTTTCCATTGCTCCGGGTACAGCCCAGGCGATACGGGAAAGCTATGAGACGCTGGCGACATCTAACCGCTCACGTCTGTACGAAGAAGTTCAGAAACTTTTCTTTTGTAAAGCGGCGCAACGTGCCTATGAGCTTTTGCGTGAATTCAGGCTCTATGAAATGCTTTTCCCTGACCTCGGGTTGTGGCTTGGCCCCGGAAAAGGTACGCCGCAGTGTAAGCGGATCAGTGCGGCGCTCAAGCAGGTTGACGAATGGCGGCTGGCGGGCAGGGATGTAACGCCAGCTCTTCTATTTGCCCTGATGTTTGGGGGGATGCATGAGTCGCGCGCCGGTGAAATGGCCAAAGAGGGGCATCATCACGGCTTGGCACTTCATTCGGTGACCATGGATCATTTCGGGGGACTGACGGAGCGTGTTCAGGTTCCCAAAACGGTACGTTACAGAACCGCTGAGATTCTGGCCTCACAACCGCGATTGACGGCAGATCATGGACGCCGTGCCGTGCCATTGGCTTCCCGTGCATTTTTTCCGGAGGCGGTGGCTTATCTGGAATTTATGGTGCGATTGACCGGTGAAAACCAGCAGGCTCTTGATCGGGTGTTGGATCTTCCGTGGCAGCCAAGGCATGAGCGGTATGGGCATGATGAAGTCTCTGAGGATGGCGGGACCGTACGCCCTCGTCGCCGCGGACGACGGGGCAAGGTCTTCCGGGAACGACGGGATGGAACTTTTGGTCCGCAGGAAACATCGGGCGGATCGGCGCTGGTTACGTAATTGTGGAAATGCATCCCTGTCCCCTTTGCGGAGCTTTGGCGAATCCTGTAGGGATGGCTCTCAGTCGGCTCCATTGTGCCTGTCCTGCGTGTGATTTGCGATTTATTCCCTCCCTGTTTCACCTTTCTCCTGAAGAGGAGTATAAGCGGTATTTATTGCATCAAAATGACGCGGCGAACACCGGTTATGTTAAGTTCCTAACGGTGGCGGTCGACTGCCTGAAAACCCATATTGGTCATCTGCAGCCTGCTTTACCAAAGGTTCTCGACTATGGCTCCGGTCCGGGACCAGTCCTTGTCCAGTTGCTCAACAGGGAAGGTTTTATGGCGATTGGCTATGATCCTAATTTCGGGGATCGATCGGCCTCTGATTGCGTTGTGACCGATTCGCTGACAGGGCTGGGGCTTTTTGATGCCGTGGTGTCCACCGAAGTAGTTGAACATTTCAGAGCTCCCCGGGAAGAATGGGCAAAAATGGTTTCCCTGATTCGCCCGGGTGGTTTCCTGATCGTGGTCACGAGTTTGGTCGTACCGGGAATTGATTTGTCTTTCTGGTACTATGCCAATGACCCCACTCACATTACCTTTTACTCAGAGTCCACGCTGGGCCATATTGGCAAGCAGTGTGGGCTTTCGATCGTCGAGACGAATCGCCAGAATTGGGTCGTGATGCGTAAACACCCTGCGGCTTAACCGTACAAGGCTTTCTCCAAGGCCTTTCGCATCACCTCAACAGCGGCCTCTTTTTTTGTCCAGATCGTGAAGGCTTCGGCCCCCTGATATAAAAGCATGCCCAATCCGTTAACCGCTTTTACTCCGCTTGCAGTAGCCGCCCGCGTGAAACAGGTCTCTGGCCGGTTATAGACAAGGTCAAATGCGAGTTGCCCTGTTTTAAATGCGGACGGGGGAAGGGGACAGACATCCTCGGCTTTCATTCCCACTGGTGAGGCTTGAATGATCAAGCCTGCTTGCTGGGTTTTCTGTGCCCATTTCTCCGGAGTCGTTCCGGCCATTTCGATTTTGGCGGAGGGTACCAGGAGCGCAATGTCGCGGGCCACACTCTGGCAGCGGCCTTCATCGATATCTGCAAGAATCAAGCGTTCGGCTCCTTCGCTTGCTGCGGTAATGGCCACGGCGCGCCCAGCTCCTCCACAGCCCATCACAAACAGGGTTTGCCCTTTTATTGAATAATTAAAGGCTTCTTTGATGGCTGTCAGAAAGCCTTTGCCGTCCGTGTTGTGGCCACGTAACCCCTGATTTGTGAACTCTACCGTGTTGACTGCGCCCAGGCGCCGCGCAGAGTCGTCCAAATCAGATAGTCCCTTAAAGGCTACTTCTTTTAAAGGGACCGTGAGATTGACACCTCCGAATCCCATGGCCTTCATGGCCGGCAGAACCGTCAGTAGCGCCGCCGGGGCAACATCGAATGCTAGGTAAATAGCATCCATTTTCAATGACTCCAAGGCAGCATTGTGCATGACGGGCGACAAGGTGTGGCCAATGGGGTGGCCTAACACAGCAAAGGGTTGAGTATGGCCGCTTAGCGCTCTCATATGCCGCTTTCCTTTGTCTTCGGGGTTTTCTCTCGGACCTCACGGTTAAAAAGCAGTCGGTTGACGCAGGAAAGGTATGCTTTGGTGCTGGCCTCTACAATATCCGTACTGGCCGCTTTGGCGCTCACGATGTCATCACCAAAGGCAACACGAACCGTGACTTCACCCATGGCATCCTTGCCAACCGAGATGGCTTGAAGCGAGAAGTCGAGTAACTTGCCCTTAACCTTGGTAATGCGATCAATGGTTTTGAGTGCCGCATCGACCGGTCCATCGCCGCATCCGGCATCTTGGAAAACCTCCTTGCCGCGTTTCAGCCGGAGGGTAGCGGTGGGAATGGTGCTGGTGCCTGCCGAGACATGGAGGTAGTCCAGAATAAATGCATTTTCGACCACGTCCATCTGGTCCCGGGCGATAGCCAGAAGGTCATCGTCGTAGATGTTCTTTTTCTTGTCGGCAAGTTCGATAAACCGATGGTAGGCATTCTCGATTTCGGTATCCGTTAACTTTATCCCCATTTTGGCAAGCTTATCGCGGAACGCATGACGCCCGGAATGTTTGCCCAGGACGAGATCGGAGCCTTCGATCCCAATATCTTCAGGGCGCATGATTTCATACGTCGTGCGTTCTTTGAGGACACCATCCTGATGGACACCGGACTCGTGAGCAAAGGCGTTGGCGCCCACAATGGCCTTGTTGCGTTGAACGGTCATTCCCGTCAAACGGCTGACCATGCGGCTGACCCGGAAAATTTCCTTGGTTTCCACATTAGTGTGGAGGTGGAAGTAGTCATTACGTGTACGGATTGCCATGACAATCTCCTCTAACGAAGTGTTGCCCGCACGTTCGCCGAGGCCGTTTATGGTACACTCGACCTGCCGTGCGCCGGCGCGGACGGCCGCCAGAGAATTCGCTACGGCCATACCGAGATCATTATGGCAATGGACTGAAATGATCACCCCCGGAACCTGGGCCTTCACGCGTTCCGCAATGTAGCCGATCATGTTTCCGTAATCCTCCGGGATGGCGTACCCGACGGTATCCGGGATGTTCAGGGTGGTGGCGCCAGCCTCTGCCACCGCGGTATAGAGATCCACCAGATAGTCACGGTCGGATCGGGTAGTATCCTGGGCGGAATATTCAACGTCGTCAGTAAACGTGAGTGCAAATTTGATCGCCTTGACCGAGCGCTCGATATTTTGAGCACGGGTCATCTTCATGATATTCACCAGGTGGATGTCGCTGCCGGAACTGAAGGTATGGATGCGCTTTTTGGCGGCCGGGGCAATGGCATGACCCGCCCGCTCAATGTCTTTTTCAATAATGCGGGCGAGGGCGGCAATCGTCGGCCCTTTGATGCTTCCGGCGATCTGGTTAACGGCGTCGAAATCGTCAGGTGAGGCGATGGGAAAGCCTGCCTCGATCACATCGACTTTCATCGCGGCGAGGGCTCGGGCAATCTCCAGCTTCTCACGTTGGTTCAGGCTGCAGCCGGGTGCTTGTTCGCCATCGCGAAGCGTAGTGTCAAAAATTATTATCCGGTCTTTATCATTCTTTGTGCTCATGTTTTCCTCCGTCACGAAAAAACCCACCGCTGATTTACGGTGGGTTTGGCTTTCAATCTGGATTGCAACCAGTTAGTTGTGCCCGTTCCACCGCAAGCTGCTTTTCGATAAAAGCAGGCAGACGCCTTCCACTCGCAGCAGGGAGCTGAGATTGGTCGATGTATGCTCGATGGATAACGTCACTTTCATTAAGATGTAATTTGTCAAAAAAAACAGGTGTACGTCAATGTCGTTTTTGATTTCAGGGCTACTTGACTAGTCTATTGATTTCTATACTATCTGGATCTTGATCCTTGTTATGAGTTATTAATCAGTTAAGGAGCGCAGGGTGTGAACAAGCGTCTATTGAATGGAATTGGACTTGTACTGGTGGCTTTGGTGGTGTCGTCATGTGGACCTAAAGCCGGGCTGGATATTGAGAAGACCGTGTCGGATGCCCAGCAGATGGCGACGGACGGGAGAGTGGATCAGGCGCTTGCCCAGTTGGAATCATTTTACAAAAGCAAACACTACAAGGCCTATCAGCAGATATTCCTGACGGCGTTGCTTCAAATGGAAGTGAATGCAGAGCGTCTGGATGCCGCCCGGAAGCGCTATATGGTCGTGGCGATGAATTCCCCCGAAGTGGCCGCTCAAGCTGCGGGCATTATTGAAAACGCGATGTTATCGAAGGGGAAATTCCAGGATTTAATGCAATGGTGTGTCAGTCTCTCCTCGTGCAAGTTGGGGGATGCGGTATTGGCGGAAACCGCCCACAAACACGTTGCGGCACTTTTCTCCCTGGGACGGGCCGGTGAGTTGGATCAGGTAATCGGAATCTATTTGCCTTTGCTATCTGAGCCTGCTGCCTTAGGCTTGGTAAATGGGTATTTCTCTGCAGCGGTAGCCGAGCGGCAGTGGGATCGCGCAGACAGCTTGTTGAAGGTAATGGATAAAGCCATTAAAGATTCTCCTAGTAAGCACACGGCGAAAGTAAGTTTCTCGGTCAATCTGTTGCTGGGTAAGGAAGGACTGAAGGCGGCTGATTCCTATTTTCGCGGAGAGATGGCCGGGCTGACGGATAGTGGTGCGGCCAGTATACTTCGCGTCGTGGGTGAGGCTGAAGTTGCCGCCAATGATCTTCCTGCCGCCGACTCACTGTATGAATTCGGCCTGGTGGATGACACGACCCGGTCTCTTTTGCGCGATGCGGCCGCAGTGGGGTGGTTAAATATTGAGGAAAAACGGGGTCGTTCGGTTGAATTGATTCGTCGTTTGACGGTGTTGCAGTCGAAAAATATCTCCGTTAATTTGATCGTGAATCTGATTTCACAGAACTATGCGGGTCTGATTGGGAAGGGGACTCCAGAGACTTTTGATGCTTTGAATCAGTTTTGCGAATCTCTCCGTCAGGGATCGAAGAATGAAATGTCTCTACGCCAACTTGATGGCATCCTTCTGGATATCAGTTATTTCCGCGAGGATTATGCAGGATCATTGAAAATCATCGAGCGCGGACTGATTCTCGACGATCCGGCCACAAAGGACATGATGGTTAACAAGATCAATGCGCACTTGGCCATCAAGCATGAGGATTACCGGGGTGCGATTGGCTATTTCCGCAAGTTTATGGAGGTGATCGCGAAAGATGCCAATTACACCGTTGATCCGATTGATCAGGTCCGGGTTTCGCCTGCTATGATTCTGGGGTTGAATGCCCGGCGCATTGGTGATCTTTGGGTGAAGGCGGGAAGTGCCGAGGATGCGGCAAAGGCCTATGCCGAAGCCCGGCAGCATTATGCTGAAGCCTTAAAGGAATTCCCCGATTCAGCTTCTGCCGAAAACAAGAAAATAGTTCACGAAATGAATGCCGTGCCGAAGGGGTGATCCACGCGCTTGTCGCTTACTTGCCCTGGTTGCTTTCATCCAGGCGTGACTTGAGAATGTTAGCCAGGGAATGGCGTATTCTTTATGTTTTGTTCACAAAGGAACCCGAATACTTTTCGAGCCAATCTATGCCCGCCTGATATTGACCACTCTCTTCATATTGTTTGACGCGAAGCCTGATAGCTTGCTCAGCGTCATCCAACGGGGCCGCCATGGTGAGATCAATGGCGCGAACCTGTCGTTCCAAGTCAGAGACCCAGCGTGGGGCATTGGTTTCGGCCATGGCAAGTAGCTGTTCATAGCGGTCAAGAATTTCCTCATACTTGTGAGGATTTTGTCTGGCAAATTTTCTCGTCTCAATCAAAAGAGCCATAAACCGGGTAGTCCCAGGAGATGGTTTGGGCGTTTCAGTCCTTGGCCTGGTATGGAGACCAGCATTTTCATCTGCCTGCGAAGTCGTTCGGAAAATTGCCAAATGAATGGCCGATTTAAGATCCATTGCTCCGCCCTGCCAGAGGCGATTTTCGAGCGTGATTCCTGGTATGGGGGCGCTGGCCGCAAAAAAAGTTCCCGTGCTGCTCCGGCCCGCATAGAGTACTTTGACAATATTAGGTTGCCGCACCTTCATCCATTGTTTCATGGCCGTCAGGTAATAATCGGCAGCGGGGCCGTTTGAAAAGGTTGCAGACGCAAAGGTTTGCAACCTGTTCAAGGAGTGGTTCTCAAGCAGTTCGGCAAGAGAGGTTTCTGTAGCGCCGTTGGCTTCAATCCGATGGAGAATCCGGTCACCGGCCAGAATGGCCCCGTGTTCCAAATGCTGAGCGGGGGGATGGTTGATCGTGTTGCACAGGGGGCAGGATAGAGCCGATCCAGGCTGAGACGTGGCAATTTTGATCTCCACGCCACAATGGTTGCACATAAAAAACAAATCCATGATTGTCCCTTGCCATGGTTGGGCACTCAGGGACCACGGGTAGTTGGCGTGGCTTTGGCCAGCCATTGGCCGCGATTGAAACCTTGACCCTGGATGACTTTTGCAAATGAAACTTTTTCGTCTACTTGAAGAATGCAAAGCAGCCCAATCCGGGCACCAGGCACAAAGGTGAGAACGTCGCCGGTGGCGGGATCTGTTACGGGTTCTGCAGGGCCCCGCACAATATATTCAGCGCCTTCACGGAACCCCCTGTCTTTCCCCCCATTGACGAGGATGGTTCCTTCACGGATGCAACTGATCATCGGACGCCAGGGATTCTGAGGCATGTCGCGGACGATCTGGTTCACACCCCCTTCAATGGCGCGGGCGGTTGCTTTGCCCAACGGGGTGGCAAAAAACACCTCTCCTCCGAAAGAGACGCCTTTATAGGATGATTCGATGAAGGCTTCCCGGGTACGGACAAGGCCAGTGCTTTGAACTGAACTCAGGATTTGGCCCGTCTCAACGTCCACAAGAGTCAGGGTAAGTGAAACGCGGGCCGTGTGGCTACGGCCCATCAGGAATAAGGAGCGCAGAGTAGAGAGGAAAAAACTGCTGCTGCCGGTTTGAGAGAAATCCGTGATGACGCCACGGATCAGGTATTGAGCATTTTTCATCCGGCCGATAGGTGTTTTGCCTTCCGAGCGGAAGAGTGAACTTTGCTGGCGTTGGATCTCCCCTGCGATTTTCTCAAAATGCTGGCGCTCAACTACGACGAAGTTTCGAGATAAAACGAGTTCGGAGACCAGCAGGTCAGCCATTCCGTCGCCCAGTTTCCACTGTCCCTCAAAACCTGCGCGATTTTCAAACGAGGTGACCGCCACGACCGGGGCATGCATCTCTTCCGATAAAGGTGGGGTAGAATGAATGATCGTACTGTTACAACTGGTTAAACCGAATATGGCAATAAACCCCGTAACGGCCGCTTTCGTCAATTTGACAACATATTGTTGCAGCTTCATTTGTGCACGTATCTATACTCATCTGTGGTAAAGAAATCAATGGCGCTTTCTGCGAGGGAGGCCAGGTGGGTGCAGGGTCATTTCATCTGCATCCAGTCTGATCCATGGCTCATGAGACGCTTCGCGAAATGACAGGACATGGTTTTCTCGTTTGTTACCTCAGAGGCATGAAACGACACGAATTAGCCCCTGAGCCAGAGATCCTGAAGCGTGTGACGGTACGACTGCTGCGCGAAGATGAGCGTCTGCGGTTCGACGAGATAATGGAGCAAAAGCATTACCTGTGCAGTGCCCGGATGGTTGGCAGAACGTTGCGTTACGTTGCAGAACTTGATGGTGAGTGGGTTGCTTTGGCCTGTTTCAGTGCAGCAGCTCTGCATCTTAAGGCGCGGGAGAAGCGGATTGGATGGTCGCCCCGGCAGCGGGCTCGACGGCTCGGGTTTATTGTGAATAATAGTCGTTATCTTGTTCTGCCGGAACGGGAACGGTTGCCGAACTTGGCATCGCGAGCCCTGGGGTTATGCCTGCGGCGCGTGTCTCGCGACTGGGAGGAACAGTGGGGACATCCCGTGCTGGTGGTTGAAAGTTTTGTGGATGAGACCCGCTATCGTGGTGTTTGCTACCGCGCTTGTGGTTTTGACGCCGTGGGGCCAACGGCTGGATTCAAGCGTGCAAGCCGTGACTTCTATCATGAGCACGGGGAACCGAAACAACTCTACATAAAGGAGTTGCAGCCCGGGGCGTACGCATTGTTACGGCGTGGGCGCTGGTCTGAGGCCATGGCTGAGCATGAGGAGCATGTCGCCGGGCCCTGTCCATGGCGCGCGCCAGATCTCGAATCGTTGCTCGACTGTTTTCGGGAATTGCGCGACGGACGAGGGGGGCACGGGTTGCGACATCGTCAGCCGTTTGTACTCGCGTGCGCCGCTGTTGCGGTATTGATGGGCGCAGGTGGCTATCAACCGATCGAAGACACCTGTCGCAAGTTCACACAACGCCAACTTCGCGCTTTGGGGTGTCAGAAGAACAAGGAAGGTAACTATCTGTCCCCCAGCGACTCAACGTTTTATCACGTGCTGAGCAAGGTTGACACGCAGCAGTTTGACCGCATTGTCGGCGAATGGCTGCTGGAGCAGGAGTTATCGGTGGTTGCACGTTTGGCTGTTGATGGCAAGACACTGCGCGGCAGCGCAAGAACCGATGGCAAACCGCTCCAATTGCTCTCGGCTGTAACACACCGGTTGCGGTTGACGTTGGCCCAAATTCCGATCGAGGATAAGAGCAATGAAATTCCCGCCTATCCCCAACTCCTTCGCGATCTTCCAAACGTTGATTATGCCCTGATCACGGCTGATTCGATGCACTGCCAACAGGAAAGCGCACGGGTTACAACCCAGGAAAAAGGCTGGGACTACCTGTTCGGGTTAAAGGGGAACCAAAGCGGTATCCTTGATCGGGCGCAACGCCTGCTTCATCAGCTATGAAATCCAGAACTCATTTGGGAAAGCGGGGGCAAACGGCTGCAAATCATGGTGCCGTCGCATGACCGTCGCACAGGCTCTTAAGCTGTTGCGACAGTAGAACATCATCATGACACCCGGAATCAAGACGACACGATCAATGATGATCCGTAAGGAGATCTGTTCCCGGCTGGCGGAAACAGGGCATCCTGCTGGAGTATTCGGGCTCATGAGGTAACCGGGGGTGCCTCCGGCGCCGGCGCAGACAACGTCCGGCACGCCGAAAGGATCTACCGGAAAAACAAATCGCCTACACGACGATTATGAACCCCTTTTGACTAGGGCAGATGAAATGCCCCTGCGGTGGCCCCCATGGTCTTTCCTTTTGACTCATGAATTGCGCATAACCATGCGGAAAGCTTTGCGTGAATTTGCTGCAATATCCTCTGTGAAAGCATTGATATTATGGGTTTCTGAGTTTTGTTCAAGGAAGAGGAACAGGCAATTACGCACAAGGGCGAGCGAGGCTACGATATTGGGGTTACGGCTTGGGGTCTTATCCTCCAGGAGGCATGCGTCCTTGCGCCAATGATTGCGGATTTCGCAACCGTCCCAATGGCCACGGACGAGGCTCAGCCATTGTTGTGGTGTATAGCGATCAATAGGCGCGGAACTGAGGTAATAGCCGGGAGTCTTGTCTTCGGGTTTCTTGTAAGCTGTTGAGTCGCGGGTGACGCGGATAACCGTCTGGACATGAGGAAAGCCTATCTCGAGCGGATCGACTGAGCAGAGGGAGATGGATCGGTCGTCGATTCGGGCGTGTGCTTTTTCAGTTTGGGCAAAAGGGGGGGGGGAGTCCTTCAGTTTTTGCGATGGTGCTTTCATGAATGGTTTTCTGGTTGCCCTTGGTTTGAATGAGATATTCACCGCCCCGTGCGACGATTTCCTGAGCTGTGCGCGTTTGGCAATTAAGTGCGTCGGCCGTAATAATGGCGTGAGACAGGTCGGATTGCAGTTCGATCATAGTTTGTGCCGCCTTTAACTCGCAATCAGCTCCTTCGCCCTCTTTCTGGCTGGCCTTGCGCATGGCGTGTGGCACTCCGGTATCGTGTTCACTCATACAGACCAGGCCGACCGTATCACGGATAAACTTACCATCGAGTGCCAGCGCGACGGGAAGAGTGCCTCGATGGTGAGTCAACCACGCGTTTAGTAGTTCGGCAAAGCGATTGACATCAAGTTTCGCAAGCAGGTTATAGAACACCTTGTATTTTGGGGGTTTGCGATAATTGCCTTTGCCGAAACGAGGCAGCCCAAGTGCTACACGCTGGTCATGACGGAGTCGTCCGGCAAACCGCTCAATCGCCGCAATGCTGCGATGACCGCTGAAAATGGCCATAGCCACGATGGACAACACCGCACCAATGTGAAAGCCGCGGTTGGAGGCTCGGGGATCTGGAACCTTGCAAAGTGCAGCGTGTAACGATTCAAGTTGTCCACGGGTGATAGGCAAAACCCCGTCAGCATTACTATGGGATCCCTTTTGGCAAACAGCCGGAAGCTCCGATGCCCGCAACACCTGCGCTGCCTTCGGATACAATTCGCGGATCCAGAGTTTTTTTGGCCGGTCATTTGGAACGTAGAAATCAGCACGGTGCCGGGAAAAGCCTTTCGTCATACCCAGCGGCAACCAACCTGACGCTTTATAACAAGTGCCGGCATAGGCTTCGATATCCGTGAACGTCTCGGCGAGCAATGGCTGATAACCGAACCTCTCAAGCCAGAGGCCCGGCAATTCACGTACGACTGCTCCGAGTATCTGTGAGGCAAGGTTCGGATGCTCGCCACGCTCGCCCAGTAATAGAAACCGGCGATTCTGCACGATAAGCTTCTGGCGTTGCGCACACTGTGTAGGAGTCCACCCGATATGAATATCGCGATCTTTCAACCGATAGGCCGCTGAGCCCCACATCAATAATCCAAGCCATTCTTCGCCTCGATGGGCAACCATCCTCAAGGTATCACCCACCGGGCGGCTCTCGCCAAGATAGTGAAATGTACCCATAAGGGAGTCGAAACGGGAAACTTCCTTCGAATCTATCACGCTAATCATCAACGTGTTGTCACACGGGCATGTGGAACTCGAATGGCGATTGGCTTTTTTGGGTGTATTTTTCATCCACGATAGAACACCAAAAAAAGGACAATTTGTCTATATAATTGTGCTTCCCCTCATAATACGACTGAATCTTTAGTCAAAAGGAAAGACCATGCATATTAGTCCCCTTTGGATAGAATTCTCTTGATTACACGGCCAATCCCGTCGGCCATCCGGAAAAACCCGAGATCAGTAGGGTGGACGTTATCCACTGTACACTCCCAATAGTCCTTGCCCAACAATGTGGATCCATCCAGGAAATAGATATTCCTATCCCCGGCTCCTCGCAGTTTTTTCACAAGACCATACTGCATGCGCTTACACTGTTCCCTGTCACGCGACTTGCTTGCATCCCCCTTGAGGGATTCCTGTCCATACCGGATCTTGGATACCACCAGGATCGGGGTCTTTTTATGCGCATCACGTAATAGGCCGATAAATCTAGGAAGTGTTTTGGATAAACTTTCACACTGCCCACAATTTGCTTCATAATCCAGGACTAACATGGCGGGGCTGGAAATTGAGGCGATATTCCGAGCCACCTCGGGCTCCCCTCTCCCACTGCCGGAAAACCCCAGGTTGATAAACGGCCGATTCAGCCGCCGGCTCAGGATATTGGTATAACAGGAGCCAGGCCGGGATGCACACCCACCCTGCGTGATCGAAGTCCCGTATACCACAATCGGCTTATTGGAGGACCACGCTGGTGGCGCCTCGACTTTGGCATCAGACTCCACCCCTATTTCGATCGTATTGACTCCCTTGTACAGGGGAAAGTTGATCGTAAAAGTGCGGCGCTTCCGGATGTCACTACTGAAAAGTTCGCTCGTGAACTCCGTGACCCCGACAGCAAAACGGGTGACAGCAAAGAACGTCTCCTCGCCCGGCTCACCCACATAGAGATCAAAGCCGCTTATACCGGTTTGCGGCATATGATCCATCCCACCGCCATCACGCAACGTCACCTTCACACTCACCTTGCCGCTATCGGTCCGGAATTTCACCTGTCCCCCGGCCGTACACCACGCCAAGACGTCCACACTTTCGGGCAATGGATAAGGCGGTTTCACGGGGAATCGACGGTAAACATTATCGCGATCAAACCAATTAAAGCCAATCAGCTTAAATGGACGCTCATAAGGGTGATACCAGACCAGTCCATTTTCATCGGCCTTCTTCACCGCCATATTCTTGTCAAATTTGCTGATATCCATAAGCCTCAACTCACAGAAAGGTTAATTCGCCCCAGGCTTCCTGCTGATGGAAGCTCAATCTCGTATGCGGGGAGGTTGATGAATAAACAGGCGCTTTCCGCCCACGCGTGTAGTCATATCGACTGAAGGAAAACAGCCATCTCGAGCCGGACACGGGCCGTGAGGCCTCCTCCACGAGACTAAATGGGATCCGCGCCACCACCTCCCAGCGTTCTGCGGCCTTATCCACCCGCACATAGCTTTCAACGGCACCTTCCCCGATATACCACTCGGGCGGGATGACAGAATCCGGGCGCGGAGCGGCAAAAGCCTGTGCCGACGGGAAACGCAGTTGCAGCTTCTGGTTCTCCGGCGAGACATGGACTTCCAGATAGGCCTCCTGCTCAAAGGGACGTAGAAACATCTCGAATACATCCCCCGACTTGAACGACATCGCGTTGAACTGCGTTTCCGGATTAAAGATATCCGCATCCTCCAGGACCGCGTAGACGATCAACGCCTCCCGGGTCCACCCGGCCTTCACATGCATGGGCCGGAATTCAGGATCCCGTGCGGCCTGCCACGCCTGCTGGGACTCCACCACCCGGGCATTACGAAAACCCGACTTGATCTGGTTCCAGTCATCCAAATCGATTCCCGCCAGGGATATCACATCAAGAGAAACGGAACGCTTCATGATTAGTCCTCCCTGCCGGGATTATACCGCCTTACAGGCCGCAAAAAGATTGGCAAACAAGGTTGCAAGCTTAGCGGTCGGGGTTGCCGAGAAGGCGATACGCAAGATGCCACAGAGGTTGATAACCCCCGTGGCATGCTCGGCCAGAAGCTTCTGACGCACCTTCTCCGGATCCGCTTTCACGAGCCGCACGCACATGAAGTACCCGGAATTATACGGAACCGGCACAAACTCCTCCCGGTATTCAGGGTGGGTGGCCAGCACACGCTTGATCTCCTCATAGCGGCCCTTGAGCAGGTCATACGCCTTCTGCTTTTCCACCGCATAGGCTGGGTTCTTCCAGGCGGCCAGCAACATGGACTGCGCCGGCATGGAAGCATTGGAAATGTTGGCCCTGATGGCGCCGGCACACTTACCCTCAAGCGCCTGGTACAGCGCCGGGCTCCCCCCCTTGACTCCGAACGTGATGAAGCCAACACGGAACCCCCAGACATAGTCTTCCTTGGTAGGCCCATCCATCTTGACCGCCAAAATGTTCTCGTGCGCATCACAGAGGTCCACAAACATCGACTGGGTATAGACCCCCTTCTCAAAAACCAGGCCAAAATAGGCATCATCAAGCAGAACCACCAACTGGCGGCCCGCCTCGGCTTCGGCCAACAGTAGTTTCTTCAGCTCCGGGACTTCCTTCTCCAACAGGGTATAACCTGCCGGATTATTGGGGAAGTTGAGCGAGATGATCAGCTTCTTCTCCTTGCGGGCCTCCATCGCCTTGCGCAAGCCTTCAAGATTGAATCCACCGGCAGGATTGAAGGCAGGATAGGTGACAATCTGACCCCCGAAGGAAACCCCGAAGATGAGATCATAATTTTCCCAGTAGAGATCAGGCGTGAGCAACACATCATCGTCATTACAGAACAGGTAGGCCGCAACACTGAGCCCATGGGTGAGCGCACAGGAAACCACAGGCTGGGTGAACGATTTGCCGGCAAGTCCGGGATTCTTCTGGAGCAGCATCTTCCCCCATTGTTCGCGGATTTCGGGCAATCCCGGACTTGGCGCATAGGGAAAGGCCGCGCCTTTCGGAAGGTTCAACTGGGAGGCAATGCTGGGCAGGCACAGCGGGGAACCATCCTCCTCAAGGGCGGTTCCGATGGTGGCATTGATTGCTTTGCCACGGGCTTCCGCCGACTGGGCGAGAATCCCCATCTTTGGAAAGAAAATCTTGCGGCCACGCCCGGAGAGCATGGAGAGTACGGCCGGATTAGCGGCCTCAATGGTTTTATTCAATGCTACGGCCTGGGGATCCAATTGTGTCGCCATGATTCAGTTAACCTCACCTTATTCAGCAAGAAACAGGATTCCCGGCGGCACGGACTCATGCCCGTGGAAACACCGTCCGGAAAGCCCCTTTGCTCGCGGGGAAAACTGCCCGAGTTCATGCCAAAACGCAAGTTAAGAATCAAAAATGCCCCGGCAGGCCTCAGTTGCCAGAATGCCCGTTTATGCTTGGGAACAAGGTGACGGAGCAAGGTCGGAACAAGGTGACCGGAACAAGGTGACAGGCTATTAGTATAGAAATATATTTACATGAGTATAGAATG
>JBAWZF010000033.1 GCA_037143175.1 bacterium | reverse complement strand
TTTAACGGTCAGGGTTGGCACCCCCCGAGCCCCTCCCCAGTGTCTGAATCGCAGTGATTCATTTTATTGCAACTACCCCAAATTTCGAGTAAACACCAACGCCATGGGATCCTCGACCTCAAACAATAACGGCTTTGCGCTTCTGATGGTGATTCTCCTGTTGGCACTTCTTTCCGGTGTTGTGATGCAGTCCCTCATTTCGACCCGGATGCATCTCCGGGCTGGCGACATTCAATACACCCGATTCATCCTACGCGCTGCCAGTATGGATGCGGCCTGGAATGCCCTGCGCATAGGCATGAAGGCGGGCTCAAGCGCATCGGATTCCGAGTCATTTGAGCATCAACTCCCATCAGGTATCCGAACACGCACCACTCTCCACGGCCTGGAGCGAACCGCCCTCCCATCCCCCCTCCAACGTCCGGATGTTCCCATTTTTGGTCAGTTCTTTTCCGTAATCTCACGCGCTGAATCAGGCACCAGAACGAGTGCCGTCCGGGGGTTGGCCTGCCGCCTCCCATCGGGCGATATCCGGCTCCTTGCCTGGGCGGAGACGTTCTGACATGAATCCCCCCGCCACGGCTCCTTGGGCTCATATCGCATTCGGCCTCGACAGCACCGAAGGGCCTCCCGTCATCATCAAGGCAACCAGATCCGGGCGCTCCCTGACCCTTGAGAACGTAGATCTGGCCGCCTTAACGACCGCCTCCGATGCTTCAGTGATTGCCGGCAGCCTTCTCCAAAAGGAAAGTTTTACCCGCTGGCTAACCGCCCCCATCGCTTCTGCTAAAAAAGCCGAAAAAGTATTCCCCGCCCTCCTGGATGTCCAACTTCCCTTCTCGATCGAAGATTGCGAATACTCCCTTCTGCAAACACGCCCCACACTTGATCGTACCGGCACCCGTGGACTTGTCACAGGGGCACGGACTGTGGACATTGAAAAACGACTAGCGTTTTTTTCCAGCTTAGGTGTGAATCCCCACGTATTAGATCAGGAAGGGCTTGCACTTTGGTCTCAAGCGCTCGAAGAAGCGCCCTTTCTATCCGGCAGCACGGATTCCAGACTCATCCTTTATCTCTCGATTGAAAGGGTAACCCTTTCAATTGGCCAAAATGGCGAGTTTCTGGGCGCCCACACCATGCGTCAATTAGATGCCGAACAGATCCACCGTATTCTGAAATCCTATTTTCCAACTCCACCACCCCTAACCCAATGGTTTATTACCGGTCCTCATGCCATCCTGCCGGAAACCGGGGAATCGCCTCTGGAATCGTTGTCAAAACGCTGGCCTGGCCCTGTAAAAGTAACTCGTGAACCCAAAACTTTCCTTGCCCGCGCGATTGCCATTCGGGCGCTGACCCCCGGGGCACTCAGATGCAACCTGCGAACCAGCCGTTTTCTTCATCCCGCACTGGCACAACGTCAGGCCAAACGCCCCTACCAATGGGCTGCCGCCTGCCTTGCTGCCGGACTCCTGCTATGTACCGTGAATTTAGTCTGGCTCAGCTTTGTGTCGCATCGCACGGCTCAAATCCAAAAAACGTTCCGATCACTCGCTATTGAGATTACAGGCTCGCCGCTGGGCATACCTGCCGGACAGGAAGTGTTGTCCGCCCGACGAGCCCTCGAAGCCCAAACCAAGGCGATGGAGCCTTTTCTGGCCGCCACCGACACCCCTATTGCTCAAACGCTTAAGTCCATCCTGGTCGTGGCTCGGGAAGAGGGGCTCTCCATTGAAACATTAACACTCAGTCGCAAAAACATGGTCATTCACAGCCTGGCACAAAAATGGTCGCAGGCCGAAACGGCCAGCAGACGCTTGAACACCCTCGGTTTTGTCGCGACCCTGGAGCGAAAAGATGCCCCCTCCGGAGAAGAGCGTGTAGCTTTTGTCATCGGACTCGGACGCCCACATGAAACTAAATAACCCCTCCTTAACCGGCCTCTGGAGTGCGGCAGGCATCGCCCTATTAATCGGCGTGCTGCTCAGTGCTCACACATTGGGTGATATCCGTCGCACGTCTGAAATCTGGAACAAAAAAACAAATGACCTTCATGAAATGGTGGCCATGCGTACCACTGCCGCAGAGCATCAGCGCCTCTTGAATCACTATGGTCAATACCCAACGGGATCTACTTCACTCGGAGAATTGGCGCGTGCGGCGGTACCCGGACTGGCACTGATAACACGATCCACCGAAACGCATCCTTCCGTCCCGGGATGGACGGCGCGGAAAATAAGCCTGGGGATAGTCGACATTTCCGGTGATGATCTAGGACGTTTTATTGAAGCCACCAGCACCGCGTCCCCTCCCTGGGCTGTCCTGGATTGCACCGCTTCTGCAAGCCCCGCCTCCGGTCGCCTCGCTAAAGTTGAGCTGGTGCTTGAGACGGTCGAAAAATAACATGGTTATTGGTTAATAGTGATGAGTTATTGGGACTGCCCTTGAAGATTTACAGGCGCATTCCCCCTTAACCAGTAATCAATAACTACTGCGCTCCTCAGCGCAGTTTCAACATCTCTTTCGCGTGCTTCAGCGTCACACTGGTGAGATCGCGTCCGCCTAACATTCGCGCCACTTCCTCCACGCGCTCATTGGGGGTGAGGCAGGAAATCGAGGTTCTGGTACGCCCCCCTACGACTTCCTTGGCAACTGAAAAATGAGTTTTACCGAAAACCGCCACTTGCGGGAGATGCGTGATACAGAGCACCTGGTGATGCTGCCCCACTTTATCCAACTTGGTCCCAATGGCGGTTCCCATTGCTCCCCCCACATTAGCGTCAATTTCATCAAAAACCAGCACGGGAATGCTATCATGATCAGCCAATACCGCCTTCACCGCCAGCATGACACGCGAAATCTCGCCACTCGATGCAATCGCCCTCAGAGGACGCGCAGGTTCTCCGGCATTTGGAGCAAATACAAACTCTATCGAATCCAAACCAGACGGGGCAGGCGCCCCGTCCTGAAGCTCAACGCCAAACGCCCCATGCTGGAAACCCAGATCTTTTAGTTCTGAAGTGATCGTTTTGGCCAGAGTGGTTGCCGCCTGCCGTCGCGCCTTGCCCAACTTGGTTCCGACCTGATCCACCTTACCACGCGCCACACCGATCGCCTTATCAAGTTCAGCGAGGCGTTCCCCGCGGTTTTCAAGATCTTTCAACTTAGCCCTGACCTTCTCAACATGAGCCAGAATCGTCGCGACCGAACCGCCGTACTTTCGCTTCAGACGATGATACGACGCCATCCGGTCTTCCAACCACTGCAAGCGTGAGGGATCGCCTTCGATGTTACGAACAACCCGTTCCACAGTCTCTGCGAGATCCTGAATCTGCACCATGAGGGAATGAGCCTGGTCTTTCCACTCCCCGGCCGCGCTAATCAAGCCTGCCAATTCGCCTAGATTCTTGTGGGCAAAGGCCAAACCATTAAACGCTGCGTTTTCCCCCTCCATCAAGGCAGACTGAAGACCACCCGCCAATTCCAGAATCCGTTGCGCATTGGCCACTTGCACCTGTTCTTGCGCGAGGGCATCATCCTCCCCCTCAACAGGGGCAAGATCTTCAATTTCCTTCACCTGAAAAGCCAGCAGATCGATCTGCTGAGCCACGTCCTGCTCACTGGCCCCTTCCAGCTCTTTTCGCTGATTTTGTGCGTCGCGGTATGTGGAATAGGCAGCCTCATACAAACTGCGGGATTCCCATAAATGCCCAAAGGCATCAAGAATATCCAGTTGAAAATCTGTATTCAAAAGCGATTGGTGGTCGTAAGGACCATGCATATCCACCAAATGTTCACCCATCCGCTTCAGCACCTGGCTGGTTGTAGAGCTGTCGTTAATGAAGTTTTTGCCGACACCCGAAGCGAGCAGGGTTCGCCGGACAAGGAGCTGCCCAGCCTCACAGGGAGGTAGTCCAACCTCATCAAGAATGGCATCCACTGCGGCTGAATCACTAAGCTGAAAAACCGCTTCGGCGAGGCATTGATCGGCACCAGCCCTGATGAGGCTTTTATCGGCCCGCTCTCCCAGCAAGAGACCCAATGCACCAATGATAACCGACTTTCCAGCGCCAGTTTCACCGGTAATGACATTCAAGCCAGGCTTGAATTCGACGGATATATCCTCTACCAAAGCTAGATTTCTTACTCGTAGCGTCTGAAGCATGGCGGGAGAATACATGGCCTCAAACCTGAAGGCAAGACGAGGTTATCATTCTTTTTATTTGACGGCCCGTCACCATCAACCAATAATACTGATGTAGAGGAGATAAGATCATGAAACACTTACAGTTGATCCAAAAGTTCCTAAGTGAAAAACGAGATTTTGATGATTTCCCCGAATACGGGTTTCCCTTCGTCACTGTGTCCCGCCAGTCTGGAGCTGGAGGACACTTGTTATCCTATGTGATCCTTACCGAATTTCTAAAGCATCGTGACAACCCGCTGTTTGAAGGATGGCACGTATTTGACAGGGAGCTCTGTGAATTAGTAGCCCGTGATCCCCTTTTGCAAAAAGACATGGAGGTCTTACTGGCTGAAAAATATCGTTCCCAATTCAATGACTTTGTCGAAAGCCTGTATACAGGGAAATCCGAGCAACACACACTCTATAAGACTACCTTCAAAGTCGTGCGCATGCTGGCATTGATTGGAAAAGTAATTATCGTCGGACGCGGCGGCTCACTCATCACGGCAGATCTCCCGCAGGGAATTCACATACGTCTGGTTGCTCCGGAAGCCCATCGCCTCGTCTGGATGATGAAGCGCTTCAAAATAAACAAGGAAGATGCGAGAGAACTCATCCACAAACAAGACGATGACCGGAAGAAGCTGATTAAGCTTTTCTTTCACCGCGACATTGATGATCCCATGCTCTACGACATGGTTTGGAACACTGGAAAAGTTGAACTCGATGTGATCACCAGAGCCACAATTGACCTTATTAAAAAGCGGACTGAACCCAAGCTTGAAAAGTCTTTTTTACAGTGACAATAAATAAAGGTTGAATCAATCGTGGGAACTGATAGATTCCCACACGTTTTCTTACGCGAGCGTAACTCAGTTGGTAGAGTGTCACCTTGCCAAGGTGATTGTCGAGGGTTCGAATCCCTTCGCTCGCTCCATTTTTTTGTACCGGTTCGGTTTACGAACCGGTCATCATGGAAGTGTAGCTCAGTTGGTAGAGCAGATGACTCTTAATCATCGGGTCCAGGGTTCGAATCCCTGCACTTCTACCACTTAAACCCCAATAGAATCAAGGGTTTGAGTGGCTTTCGTTGGGGTTTTCTTCAAAACCCGTAATGCTCCATAAGTACGTCAAATACCCCAAAAATCTCGACCAATAATGTCCCCATAATGTCCCCTGGATTTTCCGCGCTCATTCTGGAAACATACCGACACCTCAGATTACGCCCAATCACCATCCCCGAATCTATCCTGAAGCCAGTATTGTATTCAGGAACCTGACAACTCTAGAATGGGCTTCAAAGAGCGCAGCGATGGATTCAATAGTCCGATTTTCACCAAGGCGTAATAAAAAAAATGGGCAGAGGAGTCGCCTCCCCCACCCCTACGGTTCAAGCCGCTGCTGCGACCCGGCACTTCTCAAGAAAAGCATCGAGGTCCTTTGGGCTGTACGTCACAGTACGATGCCCAATGCGGTAGAAGGGAAGCGCCTTACGCGCACGCAACCCCTTTAGTTCCCGTGAGGTGATGCCCAGATAATCGGCGGCGCCTGCTGAGGATAAGAGCCAGCTTCGGCCGACCGATCCCTCATCGGCTCACAGCTCACACTGATCTGAAAACCAGTTTCCCGTTAACCCGTTTCGTATCCGTCTCAGGAATTTCCCAGGTCGTGGGGGTCTTCCGATGGAACCGGATCGCCATGGCGGCGGCGCAGCAGTATGGGCGCCCCGGCAAGGCAAAATCATCTTTCCGTCGATAGGGGTATATCGGATTTCATAGGCGCTGCGATTCTTTCACTCTCGTTATCTTTGGACAGTATGCCGTCTGATGGTGTACAGATGATGTCCGTCAGATTAAATTTTTGGCCAGCGCGTGCGGTGGATGTGGTACAGATCGGCACGCTCTATTATGAACGCCTTCTGGCCAGTAAGGATCGTCAACCAGTCAAGGAAGAGGCCAAAGCAAATCTCGCCACACTTCCCGTCACACCCCGCGACTTCATTTGATCTTAAAACCAGTGAGCTCACCCATCAAGACGTGGGCCAGATGGATATGTACGTCGTCCGATATTCAGTCCTTCACGGTAACGAACAGCTCTTCGCCACTAAATACAAGCTTATCCTACCCACTGAGGATGAACTCCGTGCCGAACTTGTTCGTGAACAGCAGATGCTTACTGATCTGCCCACCGAAACAGAAAACGAACAATAAAAAAGGCCGCCAACCTTTCGGCAGCGGCCTTCTGAATCATGGATTCAATTAGCCCAGGATCGCATCCTTCGCGGCCTTGGCGACGCGGAACTTCACCACGCGCTTGGCCTTGATCTTGATCGTCTCGCCCGTCGCAGGATTGCGGCCCATGCGCGCCTTACGATTCACCAGCACCAGTTTGCCCAGACCGGGAAGGGTGAAGCTGTTCTTGGCATTCTTGTACGCCAAACCAACCAATGCCGCAATCAGCTCGGCGACGAACCGCTGCGAATCCGTTACGACCTGGACGCCGCTCGTCCTGTGCAGCATGACCCCATATTTCTATGCCATCAAGTGCTGCAAAATTGCGTTTTCGAGCCTTGGCTGACGGCGGATAATCAGCTAACCGGTATTTACGTGACCTCCGATCATCAGCGCAAGATCGCGCTCTACGGCGTCAGTCTCGGCGCTCTCCAAGATCTATTCCACCATCTGAGCACCGATACATGATCCTTAGATGGATAAATTACCTGCTCGCCGCCGGATCCTGTTGATAGTAGAGCATCAACTCCGCGTACAACAGGGGATGGCTAGCACGAAGCTTAACGGGAGTCTCAAAGAACGCCTCAGTGGCGACGGCGAAGAACTCGGCGGGATTCGTAGCCCCGTACTGATCAAGAAATGATGGGCGCCCATCCTCAGCTTCCCGTACCAACTCGGCATAATCAGCCCCCAATATCCGGGCCCAGGCGCCATACATGCCCCGATTTGGCAGTACGGGTGCCCCATTGGCCGTTCCGTCCTCTTCATCAAGCTGGTGGGCAAACTCATGAAACACCACATTATGCCCATCGTGAAGATCAAAGGCATTGTGCAGCACAGAATCCCATGCCAGCACAACGTTACCATGGCGCCAGCTCTCACCCACCAGAGGTTCATCGGTCTCAAGTACCTGTCCGGCCGGTCCAGTCTGATATCGCGAAACAAAGAAAGTGTGGGGATATACCAGAATGGTGACAAGCAGAGGGTAATAGTCTGTGGTGCGATGGAGTAGCAGGACGCAAGCGTACGTGGCAATAGTTACCCGGATTTCATCGGTAATAGTCAGATCGGCACATCCCTCAAACCGTTTCTCGGACAGAAATATCTGAATGTGACCCTGAAGCTCGCGCTGATCTTCCGGCGACAGGCGGCTATAAAAAGGAACGTTACGCTGAATGATACTGGCCCATTCGGCCGTAAATGGTTGAACCATCAGCCGCTGTCGGCGCCTATGGACAAGTCCGAACATGTCAACTATTCCCACCCACTTGCTGGTTGGATGCATTCGACCACGTGGCGGAACGACTCCAGAAGGCATCAGTGCGCCCGCCATAGTAGCGTTCCAGAACCGTATCCATGACCTTAGTCGTGCGTAAAGCGCTTGCGCCGGTGCTGGGGCATACCCCTTGATGATTGAGTTCGTTGACAATGGTCTGAATAAGCGGTTGCTGAATATGCGGCGGGTTAGGACGTTCAGCAATTTGCACCCCGGATTGGTTCTCCAGCCGTACAGGTTCGTTACCAAAACAAGTGAGCGTGATCCGACCACGGGTGCCGCTGATTTCAATAATGTCCTCGCGGCATGGTCCAGCAAAATTCCATGAAGCGGATCCCAATGCGCCACAGGGTACCCGAAACTGCATGGTGACAACATCTTCCACTGCGTTGCTCTTTGCAAGATTGGCGGCGTCGCCAATCACATGCCCAAGTGGACCGAATAAATAATCAAAGATATCCAAGGTGTGACTGCCCAAATCGAGAAACAGACCTCCCCCTGATTGTTCAACATCCATCCGCCAAGGTAATGCAGCAGGATCACTGGCCTTTTGACAAGGCGAGGTGTAACGGTAGTTAATATGGGTCAACGCGCCGATGGAGCCTTCAACCAGCCAGTCTCGGACTTGCAGAAAGCGGGGCAGGCAGCGTCGGTAATAGGCAATGAACAACGGCAGACCGGCCCCGCGAAAAGCGCTGAGCATGGATTCACATTCAGTGGCGTTACGGGCCATGGGTTTTTCGATATAAGCAGGTTTGCCAGCCTTGCAGACACGAAGAGCGTAGGCGGCATGCGTGCCGGGTGGCGTGGCAATATAGACAATGTCCACCTCGGAGTCATAGATCAATTGATCGGCACTGCTGTAAAACTTAGGTACGTTGTGACGGGTGGCATAGTCGGAAGCTTTTGCGGAATTACGGCGCATAACGGCGCGCAAACTGCTCCCGGTAATTTTCGAAAAAGCGGGCCCGCTTTTGACTTCACACACGTCGCCACAGCCAATAATTCCCCATCGTATGTTTTTCATCTATTATCCTATTTGATTTGCGTTGGATTCTGCATGATTCAAGTACTAGTTTCAAGAATGCATGGGTCTTAACGGGGCATCCACCGCAGCCAATAATCCCGTCACCACCATCATGACCAAACAGCCCAACTTCCTACTCCGGCCCAACTGGAACAGATCAATGGTGGTACGGTTGTAGATTCGGTTTCATGAATGCCATCGTCGCCTCACCGCCCCCACCGCCACTGGTGGTCAAGGCGGCCATATATTTACCGGTCAGTCGCAAGCAGTGAACAAAGTGGCTGGTCCGGTCCAAGAGCGCCTTCATTTGGGCTGTAACGTGATCGAGATAGACTGGGGATGCCAGCACGATACCATCCGCCTCCAGCATCTGGCTCTTGCCACCTCGGGGACTCCCACAGATTCCAAGTATTTTCATCGATTATCCTCCAAAGGTTACAACTGATAGGACAAATATCGTCCGAGTCATACACCCAAACTGACCGACCGGTCAAACTTTGGATTCACCCGTATTCCACGGGCTAGTCACTCCTTTGGCTGGCAGGCCCACATGGTCGAGGATCTCTAACCCAAGCGCGATGTAGTCAGTCATCTCCTCCACAGAGGCCCTTGCGAACCACTCATCCTCGTACAAATGTGCAAACCCACCATCCAGTTGATATGCCGCAAGATGCGTCAGAATTTCGGGCGTGATATCGAAACTGGGAGAAATCCGGTCACGCACCAATCGGAGGAAATCTGACAGGTGTCTCGCAGGCACATGATTTAGGCTGCCGTCAATGCCTCCCAAGCAGCACGGCATAGGCAGAACGCTGAATTTACCCTTAACCCCGTACTCCCCGCAGAGATCGGCGAAATCGCGAACCAGCGAGTTAGGCATCAGCAGCGCGTGATCGTATGGCGGGTCATGGAAGAACATCGGATTGACCGGCGCTCCATCATCTACCAGAAGGGCCATTTTGATCGGCATCGGATGAGTGAAACACCTGCACCATGCAGCTGCAATATTATTATCCAGACACATCTGAATCTACGCTTGCCTGCCTTACCTGTGATTCGTACATTCCACCTCTTGCAACCGCAGCCCCCAAAACCATTTGCCGAAAGTCTGTCCGGCTTGATTGAGCGCGTCACGTTTCACAACGAGGACACCGGCTTTGCCGTACTCAAAGTCAAAGCCCAAGGCCACCGTGATCTGGTCTCGGTAGTGGGATCTCTCGCCTCGGTCAGCCCCGGTGAATGGGTCACGGCGGAAGGCCAATGGATTCAGGACCGTGAGTTCGGCCAGCAGTTCAAAGCGGAGATGCTGACCAGCACCGCGCCCACAACGAGGGAGGGCATCGAGAAATATCTGGGCAGCGGCATGGTCAAGGGTATTGGGCCTGTATACGCTAAAAAGCTTGTGGGCCAGTTCGGCGAAAACATCTTCAATGTCATTGAGACCACTTCAGCCCTTCTTGAAGATGTTGACGGGATCGGACCGAAGCGCCGAAAGCTCATCAAGGAGGCGTGGGCTGAACAGAAAGTCATTCGGAGCATCATGGTGTTTCTCCATAGCCACGGCGTCAGCACCAGCCGGGCAGTACGCATTTATAAGACTTACGGCGAGGAGGCTGTCGAGAAGGTTCGCGCCAACCCCTACTCTCTCGCCAGGGATATCCATGGAATAGGGTTCAAGACTGCCGACCAGATCGCCCAAAAGGTTGGCATTCCTGCCGATTCCCTTATTCGGGCATGTGCTGGCCTGAACCATATCCTGCTTGAGGCAACCGGTGATGGCCACTGCGCATTACCCATGGAGTTCATGAAAGAGGAAGCTGGCAAACTCCTCATGGTAGATGCCAAGATTATCGAGACCGCCATGGAACGGACTTTGGCCGATAAAGAACTGGTTAAGGATACTATCGACAGTCAGGATCTAATCTTCCTGCCTGCTTTGAAGCGGGCCGAGGAAGGCATTGCCAACCGAATCCGGCAGCTGTGTGCGGCATCGGTGCAGTACCCTGCTATCGACTTTGAGAAAGCCGTTGAGTGGTGCCAGCAGAAAACCGGCAAGGATCTGGCGCCCAGCCAGCGGGAAGCGTTGAAGCAGGCTTTAACGACTCGGGCACTCATCATCACAGGTGGTCCCGGCGTCGGCAAAACCACCCTGGTCAACGCCATCCTACTTATACTGAAGGCCAAGAAAGTGCGCTGTGCCTTATGCGCCCCAACGGGACGGGCGGCCAAGCGCCTGTCAGAGACGACCGGTCTAGAGGCCAGGACGATACACCGGCTGCTCGAAGTAAAACCAGGCACGGGCTCATTTTTACGTAATGAAGCTAACCCGCTGTCATGCGACCTACTGGTGGTGGACGAAACCTCAATGGTTGATGTGCCGTTGATGAACAACCTGCTTCGCGCCCTACCCATGAATGCCAGCCTACTGTTGGTGGGCGACGTGGATCAATTACCCTCGGTGGGGCCCGGCATGGTCCTTAAAAACCTCATCGATAGCGGCGTAGTACCGGTGGTCCGATTGACCGAAGTCTTCCGGCAGGCCGCCAATAGCCAGATCATCACCACTGCCCACCGAATTAACGAGGGCTCTATGCCGGAGCTTAGTGCCAAGAACGCCGAGTCTGACTTCTACTTTATCGACCGTAATGAGCCTGAAGCCATAGCCAACACGTTGGTTGAGATGGTCAAGTCCCGCATCCCGGCCAAGTCCAAACTGAACCCCATCCGTGACATTCAGGTACTATGCCCCATGAACCGGGGTTCGCTGGGTATACGTGAACTGAACCTGCGATTGCAGACTGAGCTGAATCCACCCCGGCCGGATGAGCCAACAGTGGAGAAATTCGGCTGGCTGTTCCGGATTCGCGACAAAGTCATTCAGACAGAGAACAACTACGACAAGGATGCTTTCAACGGGGACATCGGCCAGATCATGGAAATCGATCCCGTGGAACGTGAGGTCCTGATCAAGTTTGACCAGCGCGAAATCGTTTATGATTTCGGGGAACTGGATGAAATAGCACTCGCGTACGCCATCACTATCCACAAGTCGCAAGGTAGTGAGTTTCCCGTTGTCGTTATCCCCCTGGCGACCCAGCACTACCTGCTGCTCCAGCGTAACCTCGTTTACACCGGCATCACACGGGGCAAGAAAATGGTGGTGCTCATCGGACAACCGAAGGCGCTGTCGATCGCGATCCGAAATAATAAGACGGAACAGCGGTTTTCAGGTTTGCTGGAAAGGCTGAAGGCGATCGATAAAAATTGAGAACCTATCCCGTAGGGGTCATAATGACCTAAATGGAGGACATGCAATGAAACGTATCGTCTTGATTCTTATCAGCTCAGTATATGCATTGACGCTCCACGCCCAGTCCTACACCGTTCAGGAACCCGGCAAACTTCCGACCTATGTACGCTCCACATCCAGCGGCGTCACCATCGACAAATCGGGACAACTCCCTATCACAGTGAGGTCAACCTATGGGGGCGGCTCAACGATCAACTCGCCTGGCCAATTACCAACCTATGTGCGTCCCAGTTCCGGCGGCGGATTGACAATTGATTCTCCTGGCCAGCTACCGGTCAACGTGCGCCCCACCAGTAATGGAGGCGCCATCATTAATACTCCTGGGCAACTGCCGACCTACATCCGGCTGGGGTCTGGTGGCAGTTACACGGTCGATCGCCCCGGTCAGCTACCGCTAACGATCCGGCCATCAGGAGGAACCACTTCAACGGCCGCGCAGGTGGCGACTTATCTGTATCCCATTACTAAGACTGCGCCAGTGGATAAGAAGATCACTGGCAAAAGTAAACGGTAGACCAATATGCCGAAACTCAACATCACCATCCCTCACAGCCTTACTCAGGCTGAAGCCGCATCGCGTATCCGCCGCCTGCTCAACGACATGAAGGTAGAACACAGCGAACAAATCACCGATCTCAAGGAGGAGTGGGACAACCACACGGGGAAATTCGCCTGCTCCGTTATGGGTTTCCGGGTTTCCGGTATGCTGGCAATAGAGCCCTCGAAGGTAATTATTACCGGCAGTCTTCCGCTTGCCGCCATGCTCTTCAAGGGTAAGCTCAAATCAATGATCAAGGGGCACGCAGCAGAACTGCTCGCTTGAGCGGCCAAAGGTTGATGATTATAAATGCCCGGAGGGGCATTCATAAGTTTCAGCGTAACTGCGGCACGTCAGCGACGTACTGGCTCTGGTTCAACTCGTGTCGCAACATCTCCCGCCGTTTCGTCACCGAACCGGATGATGAAAACCTTGTTCCTACATTCATCAGGTAACCATGGAATCCAATTTTTAAGGGAGCTCTCAACGGACTTGCGTGAAGCATCCCTGATCAACTGTGATCGGGCCAACTTATGGGCACGGATATTCAGAGAGCCTGTGACCATCGCCTTAACTCGGTCCTCGATCTCTTTCCTGTTGAACCGAGCCCAGCCTCGTTCTGACTTGACCTCCATTCGACTTATGTCTGGTGCCGGAGGAAGCGATTGGGACATTATGGAGAACTGAACTCATGGATCAATTCATACGCTTCCGAAGTGCCATTGTCCATCAGCAGAAACCTGGATAAACACAACGGGAGCGGCATCTGTGATTTGCCTACCTAATGCCGCTCCGTCCACGAGGGAGACTTTTCATTCAACAAGGAACAGCCGGACAGATGATTCATTCGTGAGCCGTATGCCGACTCATGACTTGGCTGAATCCCCGTCTCCCTATACCTGAATTATAACGCTTCCCGCAGGCGTAGTACATCAATCTGATAATGTATTTTAATCAGACATAAGTACCCGTATCGTTCAAGCCACCGCCTCAGGCAATTCATCCCAACAGGTAGTGTAGCCGGGGCTCTTGTGCTCCTGCTTCATCCGCCAGGGTTGCGCAAACCCCTGCCGCGCTGAATGCAAAGTGCCGGGCCCCAACCGGCGGTTTATCCCGTCCAGTAACCCCATCACGATCTTGCTCCTGCCATCCGTCCGCCCGGCAAATAAATCGGTCTGCACCGAACATGGCGGTACAATCTCCGACAACATCACGCCCGCCTTCTGATAGCGGAACCCCGCGCGGTAGATGCGTTTCAACCCCCACATCGCAGCCTTAGCGATTTGCATGGTGTCGTCCGTGGGAGTAGGTAACGAAACTGTGATGCTGTTGCCGTAATAGGGTACCTTGGGATTGAATGGACTCGTATGAATGAAAACCATCACGGAACCAGTATACGACTTCTGGCGCCGTAACTTTTCTGCGGCCCGGGCAACATATAGCGACACAGACTCTTCCAGACTCTGCAGATCGGAAACCGTTACCCCGAACGAGCGCGAACTCACGATCTGCTTCTTGGGCGGGCTGATCTCTTCCATCTCAATACATACCATGCCATTCAACTCCCTATGAGTCTTCTCCATCATCACAGAGAAACGCGAGCGTAACATCGAGGAATTCGCCCGCATAAGTTCCAGTACCGTATGGATCCCCAGTTCAGCCAATTTGGGCGCCAGCCGTCTGCCTATCCCCCAGACTTCCCCCACCTCTAGCCTGCTGAACCAGTTCTCACGTTCCTCGGTCGTCATGGCGTTAAGATCACAGACCCCGCTGAACTGCGGATTCTTCTTAGCGATATGGTTCGCCAGTTTGGCCAGTGTCTTCGTTGAGGCGATGCCAACACACACAGGTAATCCCGTCCATTGCCGTACCCGTTCCCTGATGTCCTGCCCATATTGCTGTAGATCCCCGCCAGGACCGCCTGTGAGATCCAGAAAGCACTCATCAATCGAGTACACCTCCTGAAACGGACTGTACTGAGCCAGAATGGACATCACGCGATTGCTCATGTCGGCATACAGGGCGTAATTGGATGAGCAGGCCACGATCCCCTCTTGGCGCGCCAGATCTTTCAGTTTGAACCAAGGGGTTCCCATTTTAACGCCAAGTGCTTTGACCTCATTCGAGCGGGCCACCGCACAACCATCATTGTTGGACAATACCACTACTGGCCGGTTGGCGAGTTTGGGATTAAACACACGCTCGCAACTGACGTAGAAATTATTGCAATCCACCAGCGCTATGACACGCGAGCTCATTTGAATTTCCTGACCGAGCCCGTTACCACACCCCAAACTTCAAAACTCATGCCATCCTTGATCTCAATAGCAGTGTAGTTGGCGTTGGCTGGGACTAGTCGAGGTTGTCCGGACTTACTCCGGCCCAACGTTTTGACGGTCAATTCGCCATTCACAACTGCCACCACAATACAGCCCACACGGGCAGTGACGGAACGGTCGACCACCAGTACATCATTATCCCTGATACCGGCATCAATCATGGAATCACCCTTGACGCGCACAAAGTAGGTCGCGGCGTCATGCTGAATCATATATTCATTGAGGTCCAGCCTCTGCTCAATGTGGTCGTCAGCAGGAGACGGGAAGCCGGCCGCTACCTGGGACAAGAATAATGGCCGTTCAGACTTCGGGGCATTGGGTGCTGGCCCGGTGATCTCCACAATATTTTCGCCAATCTGGGGAGCAGTGCGGGCAGCCAGGAGCGCCAACGCCTGCCTGTGGAGCGATTCTGGCAGCCGAATCACATGGGTCGGTTCCCCATATTTCGTTGAGCCTGTTTTACGCCCGGCGCCCGGTCTCCGCTTACGGGATGTTACGGTTTTGGTCTTCATGCTATTACTGTAACAATAATTACAAAATCGTGCAAGAAGAGCAGATGGAATGCAAGCGAAAGACTAAAAAGAAGGGGGTGTTATTTTGCAAGTCTCTGCTTAAGTCGGTCTATGGTCAGCGGCGCACAGCCCTCAAAATGGTTGTTGGCGAACAACCGCCCTACGAATACATCAGCTCCATTGGTCTCTGCGATCAGCAGGAAATTATCCTCCACAATACACCAGTGACCGAAGCCATGAATGGAATCTACGCCGCAACGGAAAACGTTTTCGGCCTCGCTGCGGATTCGATTGAGGTCAGATTCGTTCATACCCAGAGGGTAATAACGCCACCATGCCGCCTGCAAGCGATATCGTTGCGTCGCTGGCAGCTATGCCGGAGGCATTAGGGCCAAGTACGTGCGGGGAAGCGAATCGTACGGCCCGTAATCGAGATTTCTAAGGGGTACGGGGATGGGGTTGGTGGCGGGTATCTGCGCCGGGGAATCCTTCTCATCACCCTGACCACAGGCATTCCAGGGGCCTGGCGGGACTGCTTCAGACAGTCATCGGTCCAGGGTTCGAATCCCTGCACTTCTACCACTTAAACCCCAATGAAATCAAGGGTTTGAGTGGCTTTCGCTGGGGTTTTCATCAAAACCCGTAAAGCACCATAAGTACGTCAAATACCCCAAAAATAGCTACCAATATTGACACCTAATTGACACCTAATTTTCGCAGGGCATATCCTCTCATCCGATTTTCGTGATGAATAACCTTCTCCCCTCACTGCCCTGACGAATATTTCGCTCTGATAATTTCCAGGGACTGAGTTAAATCATCCCGGCTAGGTCGTGTAAGCCACCCGGTTCTGCCGCTCAGATCTCAATTGAAAAACCTGCCTTCCCTGGCAAGACTGCTCTAAACGCTACAAATATTTCGCAGCGGAAAAACAAGGAGAGGTGTCATGGATAATGATTTGATCAAGAAGCTGATCGAGGATGCAGTTGAAATACTTGAGGAAATATCAGTCCGGAGTTCCAGCCAAAAATGAGATGGTACGGAAGGGCGCACCAAGAATAAAAGGCCGCAACCTTGCGGCGGCGGCCTCACCATGCTCCGCTGGGTAAGATATAATTCTCATCTTGTGCTTTCCACCTGCCTGACATATTGTTCCCGCTGTAGTTGTAATGCGGTTGTCGGGAAGACGGTGTGAATCCGTCGTGGTCCCGCCGCTGTAACCGGGGACGAACATCGTTCAGGCCACTGTCGAAATACGGGAAGGCACGATCAGTAGAGTGATCCGGAAACCAGAATACCGACCCGCATCGTGAATCATGACTTAACCCCCGTGGAGAGGGGTTAAAAGTGAAACTCTGTTTGGGGATGAAATATCGGCATCCCGGCTCCCGAAAGGGCGTCGGGATGCCTTTTTTTTGGATCAAGGACTCTGACAATGGCTGAGTTTGAACATGGTGGAAATCTGAAACAGTTGGCACAGGATGCAGGACAAGCCCCGGGCAATATTCTTGATTTCAGCGCCAATATCAATCCCCTCGGCCCGCCCGACTGGCTTCGTCCGCTAATCAGCCGCCACATTTCTGATCTTGCCCACTACCCTGATCCTGGAGCCACCGCCCTGGCAAATGCTGCCGCTGATCGCTACCATGCCACTCTGGAGGAAGTCCTCACCGGAAACGGCTCCACCGAGTTGCTCAGCCTGCTGACCCAGGTCGCCGGAACCGCTCGCGCCATCATCCCTGTTCCCTCTTACAGTGATTACGGCCGTGCAGCCCGTCTCGCCGGCATGAGCCTCATCGAATTGCCCCTGAACGAATCCGAAGGATTCAAACTCGACCCCGCCCGGCTTAACCCTTTGTTGAAGACCCCCGCCACGGTGTTCATCGGCCACCCCAACAATCCGACCGGCTGCCTCTGCCCCGCCGGGGCCCTGCACTTGCTGGCCGCCGCCCACCCTGACAGCCTGTTCATCGTAGATGAGGCATTTGGCGATTTCGTGGAGGATTTCGACAGTCTGACAGTGAATCGGCCCGCCAATGTCGCCGTCCTGCTCTCGCTGACCAAGATCTTTGCCATCCCCGGGCTGCGGCTGGGATGCCTCGTAGCCAATGCCAGCATGATTCAAAAGGCGCGCGAACGCCAGCCGCTCTGGAGTGTCAATACCCTGGCACAGGCCGTGGGCGCGGCCGCCCTTGAGGACACCGCTTACGTGGCACGTTCCCGAACTCTGGTCCGCCAGGAACGGGACTGGTTGCTGAATGAATTGAGTCAAATCAGCGGCCTCGTTCCCTATCCCGGTGCCGCCAATTTCCTTCTAGCCCGGCTAACCGGTTCCGCCAACAACGCCGATACCCTAGCAAAACAACTACTCAAGGAACACGGCATTGCCATCCGGTCATGTGGAAATTTCCGAGGTCTGGACAACCGCTACTTCCGGGTGGCCGTCCGGCCAAGGGTGGAAAATGAGCGCCTCATCAGCGCACTGCAATCCGTCACCAGAACACGGCGCCCCACACCCACCCCGCGCCGCACTCCCGCCATCATGTTCCAGGGAACGACATCAAATGCTGGAAAGAGCGTGATTACGTCCGCGCTTTGCCGCATTCTGCTTCAGGACGGATACCGGGTGGCACCCTTCAAGTCCCAGAACATGTCGCTCAACTCGTTCGTGACGCGCGATGGCGGTGAAATGGGCCGAGCACAGGTGGTTCAGGCGCAGGCCTGCCGGATCGAACCCGACGTTCGGATGAACCCGGTACTGCTCAAGCCCAACTCCCATACAGGCTCCCAGGTTATCGTGATGGGCAAGCCTGTGGGGAATATGTCGGTTGACGAATACATCCGCTATAAACCGGAAGCCTTTAAGACGATCTGCCGGGCCTACGACGAACTGGCGGCCGACCATGATGTCATCGTCCTGGAGGGCGCGGGCAGTCCCGGCGAGGTGAACCTGAAGTCGCACGACATCGTCAACATGAACATGGCCCGCTACGCCCAGTCCCCGGTCTTGCTGGTGGGCGACATTGATCGCGGCGGCGTGTTCGCGGCATTTGTCGGCACCATGGAGGTCCTGACGGAATGGGAACGCGCCCTCGTCGCCGGGTTCGTGGTCAACCGTTTCCGCGGCCAGGAATCCCTGCTGTGTGATGCCCTGGACTACATGCTGCGGGTTACCGGCCGTCCGGTGCTGGGCGTGGTGCCGAACCTATCCAACTTGAATCTTCCCGAAGAGGATTCGGTGTCATTCAAGAGCGGCGTCATAGTCCACGCGAAACAGGACGGGGCGGCGATTGAGATTGCCGTCATTGATCTTCCCCATATTTCCAACTTTACCGATTTCGACGCCTTCAAGGTGGAACCGGACGTTCATTTGCGCATTGTCCGTTCCGCAGGCGAACTGGGCGAACCCGATGCCGTGATCATTCCCGGAAGTAAGAATACCCTGCATGATTTGTCCTACCTAAAACAGACAGGGCTGGCGGATCGCATTCTGCGACTTGCCGCCATGGGCGAAACCGAGATCGTCGGGATCTGCGGCGGATTCCAGATGATCGGCAGGGAGATTGAGGATCCTGATTGCGTGGAAACCGCCAGCGGCCGGGCCAACGGGTTGGGATTGCTTGATATCCGAACCATCATGAAGGGCGAAAAAACCCTGCTTCGCGTCTCGGCACGGCACGCTCCCTCCGAACTCACCGTGCATGGATACGAGATACATCATGGCCAGACCCAATCCGCGGCGTCCCCCCCCCTATTCATCCGGACTGATGGCGAGTCGATTGGCGTGGTCGATACCGACGGCCGCATTTGGGGCACTTATCTGCATGGCGTCTTCGATGCCGACGATTTCCGCCGTTGGTTCATCAATCGCCTGAGGACCCGCCGTGGGCTCGCGCCGATGGAAGGCACCTATGCCGCCTACGATATCGAACTGGCATTGAATGAATTGGCGGGGGTCGTGCGAAAAGCCCTGCGCATCGACGAAATCTACCGGTTGATGGGATTACGAAAATGACCCTGACATTACACATACTTGCCGCCGTCGGCCTGGATCTCATGATTGGAGATCCCCGCTGGTTGCCGCATCCTGTCCGGGGCATCGGCTGGCTGGCACAACGGCTGGAAGCCCCCCTGCGGCGCCTCCTCAAAAACGAATATGCGGCCGGCGTGCTGGTGGTGTTACTGGTGGTTGGCTCAACTGCCTTCGCGGTCTGGGGGCTGATTCATGGTGCGATGCTCTTGCATCCTGTCGCCAGCGATATCGTCTCTATTCTGGCCATCTACACGGCGATCGCACCCCGCGATCTCGCCAGGCACAGCATGTCGGTTTATCACGAGCTGAAGGCTGGAGATCTCCCCCTATCCCGCAAGCGGGTCGCCATGATTGTCGGGCGCGATACGGATACCCTCGATGAAGCCGACGTCACCCGGGCGGCTGTTGAATGTGTAGCCGAAAGCACTGTCGACGGCGTTACCGCCCCCCTCTTTTTCGCCCTTCTTGCGGGCCCGTTGGGCGCCATGACCTATCGTGCCATCAACACCTTGGACTCAACCTTTGGCTACCTGACGCCGCGTTACTGCCGTTTTGGGTGGGCCTCTGCCCGCCTTGACGATCTTGCCAATTACCTCCCGGCCCGCCTCACCGCACCGTTGATCGGCGTGGCCGCAGTCTTCCTGAACATGCGCCCGCTACAGTCATGGTGCATACTCCGGAGGGATGGCCGAAAACATGCCAGCCCCAACTCCGGCTTACCGGAAGCGGCCATGGCCGGCGCGCTGGGCGTACAACTCGGTGGCACCGCTATTTACGACGGGGAACCTCTTGAGAAACCCACCATCGGCGATGCCCTGACACCGCTCACCGCCCAACATATTCTCCAGGCCAATCTCCTCATGTTCACCACCATGGCGCTGTTTCTGGCCCTGGGCCTACTGGCCCGCCGCTCATTCTAGTCGATAGGAACCCTTGACAAAAATACTACGGGTATTGAATAAGATACCGAAAAGAAGAAATGAGTTAAGGGCAAAACCGTCGAAAGGCGGTCTGGAATGCAGAAGAGGTTGCAGGGGCACTCTGCGTCGTTTTTCAGCATGACTTCGCGCCCAAGCAGAGTGATCTTGAATTCCTTAGTATTATTGCGGCCGGCATCCAAAAAGAAGAGGAACGTAATCAGGCGGCAGCGGAACGCAAAAAACTAGAGGGCCAGTTCCTCCAAGCCCAGAAGCTGGAGGCATTGGGTCAGTTGTCAGGTGGTATAGCCCACGACTTCAACAACAAGCTCCAAATCATCCTGAGCTTTTCGGACGTCATCGCGGAAAATTTAACACCAGGCAATCCGATCCTTGCCGACCTCCGCGGAATCCAGATAGCAGCACACCGTGCCGCCGAACTCGCGCAGCAATTGCTGACTTTTTCACGGAAACAAACCATCACGCCAACGATGCAGATCCTGAACGAGGTCATACCTGAAAGCAGGACATATTACCATCGAAGCGGCCAATCGAACGCTCCTCGCAGCCGACTGCCAGCATCAACCCAATTTCCTCCAACCCGGCGACTATGTAGTGGTTACCTTCCGGGACGACGGAGCCATCAAGGTTCACAGCACGCCGAGCCAAGGCACCACGTTCACCATTTACCTGCCCCGTTACTACAATTAGACTGTGATAAAAACCCAATGCTCACCTTGTACTTTCCTCCAGCCTGACATAATAATTGTAACGTAATTGCAATGCGTTTGTCGGGAAGACGGTGTAAATCCGTCGCGGTCCCGCCGCTGTAACCGGGAACGAACATCGTTTAGGCCACTGTCGTAAGATGGGAAGGCACGATCAGTAGGTTGATCAGGAAACCAGAATACCGACCCGCATATTGAGTCATCAAGTTGATCGTTGCAGAAAGGAATAAAAGAGAAGCGGCGATGCCATTTATGCTTTTGTCATACGACGGTTACTCCCCTATTACGAACCGCTCCGACTGCCATCCCGCCTTACCGCTTCCTTGCCACCTGCTGGCGCAAGTCATGTGTGGGATGGCTGGGATAAAGGGACAACCGAGACCTTTCGGTGGAAACTATAGGTTCTCTTAACGAATTCACCCAATGCCATCCACCGGAAATCCGATCATGGTCTGATCTTCCCGGGATCTGTTCCGCACTGTGGAACTCGACTTGATTGGCCGCACGGTCGACAGCCTGAACGGATTCAATTTGCGTTATGATCACGCCGAAGAAAATAATTGGCCCATCCTGACGTATGCGCCAACTGTGATCGTTGAGGGGGCACGTAATGGGTCCTTATTTCATCGAGCTTTCCATCGCTCTTCAGGCGGTTATACACCAGAGTCCACACACAAGGCCGGGAATCTGAATACGCTTCACACATCCCGTTCACGCTGCCGCCGCAGGGACCATTTCGCTGCTGTTTAGCACACAGGGCTTTGGGACAACAGAAGGCCATATCCGTCAGCGCGCAATCCCCGCAGTCCTGGCATCCATAAAGTAACATCTTGGCTGCATGCTCGTTGGCATGCGAGAGACGAGCCAAAACAGATTGATCGCCAATCCTTTTGTAGTACCAGGTAAGTATACGCGCGACCACGCTGCTACGCTCAAAGACAATACGATGAAACAGCTTTGACATTTCATAACCCCAGATACGACGCCCTTTTCCAAGGCCTTTGACAACATCCTTATCCTGATCGGAATCGACGTAGTTGGCTGGCGGAGGGAAAGCATAATATTCGCCATCACGAGCGAACGATACCTCGGGAATAAACTCCTCCCAACGTGACTCCAATTCAACGGCGCGATTAATGATAAAACGAAAGTCTTCCGTTTTGAGGGCAAACCCTCCGATATGAACCCCGTTGAAGCCCATGCCCTTGAACATGGCGACCATCTTGGCCGCCCGCTCCAGACGTTTCGACTTCCCTTTGTCAGGTTCTTTTGACTCCGCTTCGACCACGCGCAACAACTCATCCGTGACGACACAACCGGGGACCATACCTGCATTCATCGCTTTGGCCGCGCCATAACTCAACACATAGACGTTTCCCAACACTGGCACATTCAATCCTCGACTCCGCAAATAACGTTTGATCTCCAGGAACTTGCGCATGTCATACCCGAGCTGAGGAATGATAAAGTCGGCACCCGCCGCGATTTTCTTCTCCATCTTGAAATACTGGGGCAGTAGTTCCTCTTCAGTCGCCTTGAAAGGACATACCGCCGCCGCAACCAGGAAACTGGTTGGCGGCATGCGGGTCACGGTGCCTTTCTTGACTCCGGAAATCTCAAGCCCGGCATTTAATTGTTTGATGTATTTGACGGCCTGCACAGAATCAAGGTCAAACACACTAGCCGCATTACCGTCATATCCGCCCGATGGATAGTCGCCTGAGATAACCAGAAGATTATTGGCGCCCGCCCGGGCAAGGGCCATCAGGCGCGATTCCATGGCATTTCGGTTCATGTCGCGGCAGGAGAAATGAATCAACACGTCCATTCCCGTTTTGAGAATCTCCGGGGCCAAGGCATCGGGAATCATGGCCGCGTTACCGCCGGGATTGTCGGTCAAGCTGACGGCATGAATTTTCGGAAGCGATCCTACGACATCCCGCGCGAAGAGAAGTGCTGCATCCAGGCTTGCCCCCTCTTTTCCACGACCGGGCACAAATTCGCAAGTGATGACAAACTCGCCGTTTAAAAGTGCGTCTCTTAACATGATCGAATCTCCATGGTTGACTGCGGTTTTTTATTTAGCATTTACCCACCACATCATTGAGTACGGACCCTTTGGGGTTCACAGGCGCACGCAAGGCGAAGGGTTCATCGGTTACATACCCCGACAGCGCCAACCCTATAATCAGGAAACCCGCACCCACAAGAAATGACACCGGACCAGCCTGTTGGGCATAATGATCTTTCAGCCAGGCTACGATCTGCGGGCCGACAATCCCCGCCGCCGACCATGCCGTGAGAATGCTGCCATACACCCATGGCATCCGCTTTCCCCCGAACACGTCCAACACGAAAGAGGGCATTGCCCCGAATCCACCGCCATAGCAAAGCAGGACATAACAAACCAGCACGGCAAAGAGCCAAGGGTTCTCCACCCTGGACAATATCAGGAAGGCCAGGCCCTGGGTCGCCAGCATAATGCGAAAGACTTGAATACGACCTATGCGATCCGAGAGCCCACCCCACAAAAAGCGCCCGATTCCATTAAACAGGGAACTCACTGCGATCAGGGTGGCCCCGGTTGAAACCAGGGCTGAAGTTGTCATGACAGGATTCTCCTTCCTGAGCAAATCCTGTAACAGTGGGGACTGAAAACCGATGATAGCGATCCCTGCAACGATGTTGCAGAAAAAGACGCCCCACATGGTCAGGAATCGCCGCGACAGCAAATAGGAACTGATGGGAACGTATTCATCACTGAAGGCGCACACCGTGCTGGAGGTTGGGGTCATACCCTCCGGAACATACCCGGCCGGGGGATTCTGAAGTACCGTACCGCACAAGGTGACCGTAATCAGAAAGAAAACGCCGAGAAAAGCGAAAACAGAGACTGGATTACCCCCCGTCGCCGCCATCAACATCGGTGCCAGCACCTTGCTCATCAGCATGGCACCCAGCCCGAACCCCATGACCACCATGCCTGTGACAAATCCTTTCTTATCGGGGAACCATTTGGCCACCGTCGCCACCGGAGTGACATAGCCAAGTCCGAGTCCCGTTCCACCCACTATGCCGTATCCCACATAGAGCAGGATGAGTGACTCGACATGCAACGCCAGGGCCGCAATCAAGGTGCCAGACCCGAACAGCACCCCCCCTAGCATCGCCAGACGACGGGGCCCCCATTTGCCCAGGTTCATCCCGCCCCATGCCGCCGCCAAACCCAGAAAACATATCGCTAGGCTGAATACCCACGACACCTGGGTGTTACTCCAATGATACCGGTTCATCAGGGGCATCTGGAAATAACTCCAGGCATATACCGAGCCCAGACAAATCTGGAGACAGGTTCCGGAAACCGCAATCCACCATCGTTTGTTGTTTAATGACATATTTCTCTCTAACAATTACTGTAACGAACAGGTCATGAAGGCTTCCACCTTGCGTGCAATCACCTCTTTATGTTCATGAACACAAAGCACGTCGCATTCCGTTCCCAGCATGAAAGGATGGTTCTTTTCCCGCATCCGTGCCGCCAGGTCACAGGACATCTCCTTCACCTGTTCAACCGTGATCAGGGAGTCGGACATAAACCGTTTGGAGGGAAGATTCCCATAGAGAACTGTGTCCTTAGATACAAGGTCCGCCGCCTCCCATAAATTCACGGGGCTACCAAAACTGAAAACCTCTGGGCGAAGAGTGTCGAGTTTACGAATCATCCCGGGCGTAAGTGCACCACAATCATGAAAAATCAAGGCCGCCCCGCGATCAGCCACGAGCTTGCGCATGACCGCATTCTGGGCCAGCACAAACCGGTCAAAGATATCAGCCCCCTCCTCCATCTGTTTGGGTGAGAGGTAAACGGAATTGGCGGCTGGTTCGGCAACGATGATGATCTGGGCACCAGCATCCAGTTGCGATTCAATGGCACGCAAAACCACCGCCAGCGCCAAGTCCAGGCAAATCTCTACAGCCCTGACTTCCGAATCCTCGTCGCCGGTAATGCCCATACCATGAAGAAAAATAGGTGTGATGGGATCAGCCAACAGTTTGGTCATCAACGAAAAAGGGCCGATGGAAATTCCCATGGGTAAGAGCGTCGAATGGGTCGCCACATACCGGATGGCATCATTCCGGGCCTCCATCCTCCTGCCAAGAGGGCCTTTTATCTTCGACTTGAATTCACTCACCATGTCATCCGATGGACAACCGTGGAAATGATATGCCGGACGATCCACTGCGGGGATACCCATCAGGGACAGGAGATGGTCTTTCTCCAGCATCAGATCCATGTGGGGCATCACGATCGGGCTGTTATAGAACCGCGCGGCCTCCAGCAGCACTTGGCCCATCCGCTCCCCATTGTCAAGAATGGCATCCACATCAGGGTATTGATGCAGAATCATATCTACGCCAATGGGCACTCGCACATCTTTCCGGGTCAAATCAATGAAATACTGACGATTCATGGTTTACATCCTATTCGATCGAGATAAAACACCTCACGCGGCCAGTGTACGGGCAAGATCTGCATTGGCTTTGCCTTTCATCAACTTTTCTTTGATCTGCTCTAACACTGTGCTCATTCGGTTCTCCTTATTTTTCTTCTTACTAACTCAACCACTGAAATGGCATCATCATCCCACTTTTTCAACAATTTTCTTGTATAATAAGGCATGAGTGTTGAATATTATGGCAATATGAAGGAAAACAATACCGTCTCCAAAACAGATCGGCTTCTTGATGAGATCGGGCAATTGACCGGACAAGGTGCCCTTTATCACGGACTGTATGAGCCACAACTTCTGCTTAACAACAAGGTCTGCCCCTTCTGCCGGCACGCCCTGTCCCACCCCGTAGCCGCCTCCTTATGCCGCATCGCCTGCTGTAACTCCACGGTTCACGCCACGGCCTCAGGGGAACCCCATTTTTATCGCTGCTGGGCCAATCTTCTCTTCATTACCATCCCCATCGCACCCCACAATAAATGTTGTGGGGGCGTAGAACTCGGCGGATTCTGTATCGCAGGCGAAGAAAACGACATCAGGGATGCCGTGACCCAGATTGCCGGGACCTGGCCCAACACGGATCCAAAAGCATTTCTGAAACTCATCCCAACTCTCCATCAAATCACTCCAAGCGCCCTGCGTGGACTGGGAACTCTGGCCATGGAGACATCCTGCTCGTCGGGTGTCAATTCAAGCGAGTTCTTCCGGCGCCAAAATGAGAAGTATCTGCAGCAGCGCAGGATTGCGGAAGCGTTAGCGGACATTCGCCAGCAGGAGACCACGCCCCCGGACATTCTCGGCGACACCTATCAACTGCTTTCGTGCCTCGACCAGAACGACAAGCCGGGGGCGATGGCCTTCGTCTCCAAATACCTTGCAAAACTCCTGATGGCCAGTAACTGGAACCAGACTAAGCTCAAGGCGCATGTGCGTGTCCTGCTGGCGGTGATGACCAGCCAGAACATTCTGAGCGGAACTCCCTGGACCGTGGCGACCAGCCGGGAGATGCGCCAGATGCTCAGGCTGGAACATGCCACATCAACGGAGGAAAGCTGTTACGAGGTAGCAGAATGGATCAAGGAGTATTTCGAGGGTAAAGATCCCTCCGCCCAGGATGGTCGCCCCCTTTCAGAGCGCGTGACTAACTGGCAACAATCCCACTATCAGGAAAGTGTCACCCTGGCCAACGCCTCGCGCGCCATCGGGGTCAGCACCTCAACCCTAGTTCACCGCCTGCGCCGGGAGGCCGGGAAAACCTTCAAACAACTGCTCACAGAGATCCGCCTTTCCGAGGCCAAAAAGTTTCTCGCCACCACGTCGCTCGACATCAGCGAAATCGGGGACACCTGCGGGTTTTTCGACCAAAGCCACTTCACGAGGGAATTCAAGCGCGCCATCAACCTTACACCCGGCGAATTCCGCAAATTACTCCGCGTCCCCGACGAGGCCCTGCTCCTTTCGGGCCTGAAAAATCTGGATGAAACCGCCCCTCTTCAACCCCCCCCGACAACGAAGCGCCGCCCCATTAAAAACTGACCAACCGAAGCAGTGGGCCGATGCATCACACGCTTGATCACCCGCGAGAAATCCAAGGGATCATCCATCCATAGAATTACCATCATGCAACCGGACTCCGCTCGGGATTAACCCATGACGCGGTCCCCCGCCTTTCGGTGTGCCCGAAAAAGGGAAGGCGGAATGCCTGTTTTCTCCTTAAACTGCTTACTGAAATGATAGATATCCGAATATCCAAGCAGATCGGCGATACGGCCAATGCTGTAGCTGGACATGGAAATCAAATGTTTCGCCTCCTCAATCCGTGTCCGGATCAAAAACTCCCGAGGGGACTCACCCCGTACTGCACGGAACATCCTCGAGAAGTGATCCGGAGTATAATGCAGTTGATTTGAGAGTTCGCGCACCGACCACGCCTTTCCAGGTTCCCGGCGGATCGCGGCTACTACGTCCCGGATTGCCTCATAGTGCTCCAGCTCCAACCCGCTTCGCGGCAACCGGGCATCCTGTCGAGACAACTCCTGAAGCGTTGCCTCCATCCATAAATTTGCCTCCATGCGACGTCCTGACTCGCGAGAATAGCGAATTGCCCGGTCGAACACCTGAGTTAAAAAGGGGAGATCAGGTGGACGCCGGTGCACAACCGGCAATCGGGCGCCAACAGCATCGGAAAGCGTCAATGGGTTTCCCTTTACATCCAAAAAACGAAATTCACACCAATAGACAGTCAGGGGTGTTTTCGGGTCATGCATGCCCACACACCGATGCCACATCCGGAACACAAAGCAGTCACCCGCATGCACAGGATAGACCTGGCCCGCGTGATTCATGGTCCCTTTCCCTGCCGTCACCATCCACAAGATAAGATGACGCCAAGGTGACAACTTGCTATCCCAACTCCAGTCCGGAGCGCACTCCGTCACCGCCGCCGTCATGATTTCCGCCTGCCCCAGACCCGCCATCTCCCGACTCCTTTGTTATTGAATTATCGTATTCTTACAAATATATGCCTGAAACATCCATTTCATTTTCAATTATTTATCAAATACTAAGGGTTATTTCTTGAAGATGAAATGTGATATTTTTAAAATACAAATCGGAGATGACCATGAGCCCCATGACAGGCAAAGAGCGATTCAACAACACCCTCGACCTTAAACCCGTTGACCATAGTCCCTGTCACGAGGATCTGTGGCCTGAGACATATCAACAATGGCAGGACGCCGGCCTGCTCACGGGAGACTTCGTAGAGCAATTTAAACTCGACTTGCGCATGGGCGGCTGGCCCAATAATACCGTTGACCTCGATTTCAAGCCCGTTGTACTGGAGGAATCGGAGGATACCCAATTGATTCTTGATGGAAATGGAGCTCAGCTCCGCCGCCACAAAAAGCACTCCACCACCCCTGAACACGTCAACTTCAGCGTAACTGAACGTCCCGCGTGGGAGGAAATAGCCAAACCTCACCTTCTCAAGACCGACTGGCGCCGCATCAATGTCGCTGATTATCGGAAGGCGCGCGCTCAGGCCGACCAAAATCAGGAATTTTTCTGTTGGTCCGGTGTTGGCCCATTCGAACAGATGCACCCACTCTGTGGACACGAACACATGCTAGTCGGCATGGCTCTGGATCCGGACTGGGTCAAAGACATGGTCATGACCTATGTCGACATGACCATACGCCACCTGGAGATTCTCTTCACCGAAGAAGGGCTGCCGGACGGGGCTTTCGTTTACGAGGACATGGGCTTCAAGGAGCGTCCCTTTATGTCGCCCGAGATGTACGAAGAGATCGTTGAACCCGGCCACAAGCGCCTATTTGATTTTTTCCATGGGAAGGGCCTGAAAGTCATCGTACATTCCTGCGGTTTTGTTGAACCTCTGGTTCCCGGTCTGATCCGCGCCGGAATGAACTGCCTTCAGGCAATGGAGGTCAAGGCGGGAATGCACATGCCCAGATTGGCAAAGCAATTCGGGAAACAAATTGCCTTCTTCGGCGGCGTTGACGCCCGCGCCCTCATCAGTAACGATCGAACCATCATTGATGCGGAAATGGATCGAACCATAGCCCCGTTGATGGCCATGGGCTGCAGTTACGTCATCCATTCCGACCATTCCATTCCGCCCGAGGTGAAATTCGAAACCCTGCAATATTTCTTTGAACGCGGCCGCCGCATGACCACCCGGCAGTAAAAAAATTGACACAGTTGGTATTGAAAATCTAGCCACACCACCATAGTCTGGCAATTCCGTAATACCACCATGAAATCAGCCCCGCCTCAAACAATGGCTACTCAGCCCGGCATTGCACCGGAATTGCGGCAGGTTATAAATCAACAAGTCTCAACATTAGGCTGGCGCAGGATCACCCACAGACGATCTATCGGTAACGCCACCATCGCCATCTCCCATTTCCGGATCAAGATCCAACGCCTTATACAGGCTTGCCGGATGAGTGGTCGGATGAGTGTAAGGATCGGGAGTGAGTTCGCTCACGACTATGATTGAGCGGTACTCCTGCCGCCGTGTAGAGCGTAACGAAGTACAGGCCGGTGCTCGATCGTGACTTGTTCACGATCATGATCACAGGCTGAGACGAAAGCGTGCACATGCCCATACGTACGGGATGCATGTTGAAGAGTCTCGGCAGTTCCTCACTGATCACGGTCACCTTGTCTCTCAGAATCTCAAAACGATTCTTGCTGTATCTGGCGGCAAGACCCGTGCCCGCAACCGGAACAAATGTTTCCCCAACCATTTCTTCGCGGATCGGGAAGGCATGCATGATCCCCCCGAACAGTTGTGGAGGTTCTTCCCCTGTCAGGGGTGCCACGGTGACCGCAAGTCTGTTGCTCGCCACGCCTTCACCATAGAGTCTGGCAGCCCTGACCTGCCAGGTCGGGTCATAGCTCGCTCCAGCAATCCCACCGCCGATATACCGGCAACCGGCGACCGTGAGAAGACCCGCCACCGTTGCCAGCACCAATATTCCAGCCTTCATGTCTCCATTTCTCATTTCTCTCAGCGGCGCGCGGCAGCGCGTACGCTGCGAACGGATGTTCGGCTGGATATTTCCACGAATCGTCCGGAAACGAATCGGTGTAAAACACTAGCCATGAGTGTTTGATAGGGCAAGCCGTCTTCAACCGCAATGGTTTGAAGTTGCTCCAGATCTTTTGATGATATTCGAATATTGACTCTCTGGTCTTTCGCCAAAGTGTTCTTCGCGTACTGCACATGGCGAGAAATCGCCTGTTTTTGATTAGCTACGGGCTTCCATTCGCCACGCTCAAAAGAGTCAAGTATATCCTGCTCATCTGGATCAAGTTTTGTCTTCTTCATCGGATTCTCCCAAAAACTGGTGTGTTGCTTTTCGGCTTGGAATGATCGTCTTGAGAAAGCGACCTTCCGCCGATTCCACAAACGACACCAAGTACACATAATCCCCAACTCGAACGACCAGAATCTGCTGACCGGGATATCGCCCCTGATTTGGGTGTTCATTCACAGCCAGCAGATCGCCCCCCTCAATATGCATCACCATTTGTTCAAAACTGAGCCCTCGCTCCGTCTTGAGTCGCTCCGTCGCGGCGACTCTTGTCCATTTCAAGCACCACCCTGCCCTTCGCGGCACGGAGTGCCCCTCCCACATTGAATCAATTCCCATCCATCATCTCTTCAGTTTCATTCCCCAACGGTCACCTTCACTTTCGGCGAGGAACGAGCTGTAAAGTGCGAGGTGTGGTTGGCCGATTATTTTATCTGAACAGATCCGAATGTGTCCCAGTTCGTTCAAGCCGCAGTGAATCATCATCGGCAGTATAAATCAGGATCCAGTCGGGTTCCACATGGCAGTCATGCGAGGATTTCCATTCTCCGACGAGAGGATGATCCCTGTATTTGGGATCAAGCGGAGATCCGGTAGCCAGAAGCCTTACAATCACCTCGAGTTTTGCCAGATCCTTCCCACGTTTCCTCATCTTCTTGATGTCGCGGGCGAACTGGGTGGTCTGGGAGACCTTCTTCATTTCTTCCAGCTCTCAAACATGGCATCCAATGACTCAAACTCCTGAACATCCTCGCCGCGGCGGCTCTTTTCAAGGGTGGCAGCCGTGCATTCGTTGGGGACGGCCACGGCGAATGGGAGCCCATGCCTGAGCATGATCTGCCTGTAGAAAATCCGAATCGCCTCTGTCGGGCTGATTCCTAGATTATGCAGAACGCCTTCAGCCTGTCGTTTTATCTGGGGTTCTATTCTCGCATGGATAACTGCTGTTTTCATGATTTCAGTGTGTCACATCCGCAACACATTTATCAAGACATTCTTTCTGGCCAACGGCGCAAATCTCGGGCGGCGAAGCCGTACCGGGCATTTGTTGGTTGGACCTCTTCTTATCTCACAAACGAAGACCCTTGTGAGCTTGTACGTTCTCCAAGCCAACTCCTGTTCGAAGCAATTGGCGAATGACGAACCCTGCCGCCTTAATCCCATCCGTGCATCTGGACACATGATACCTGAAGTGTCTTTGTCATCCGTCTTTCCCTTCCCACTGCTTTACGGTCACGCAAAATCTGGAGATTGAATCAATCCTGGCGCTGGGTGACAAGTCGCATCCTGTTGAAGAGACATAATTGCTATATTGGGCATATCGGGAGAGCAATGCACGGGTTTCCGCCTCAATCTGTTCAGGGGACTCTGCAAGGAAACGCTGCGGGTCGATGTTGCCCATGACGATCCTGTCGGAAGACAAACCATCCAGCGCGATCGCCAAATCAACATCGCTTCCAAAATGGAATGCATGTGCGGAAAGTTTGACAATGGATGTTACGTGGGGATTGACCGCTCCGCAATTGTGATAAATAACCGAGAACGCATCGTCTTGGACTTCGGAAATGATCCTTTCAATATAACGGTGTGATAGGTCATCAGCCATGTCGGGTGAAATCATCGCAATGGACGGTTCAGCTAGAATAATACCGCTTGCCCCTGCCTTCTTGTATTCAAGCACATAGGCAATCAGGAATGATGTGGTCTTCTCAAGGAACGCATGTACGATGTCAGGTTCCGTCATGCAATTCACCATAAACTCCTCGGAGCCATTGAGCACGGAACCCAATGTGTATGGACCAGTCGCGCCGACAATCAGCGGTTTCTTCATGCATGGCACTGCAAGTCTGACCGCTTCAATCAGAGGAAAAAGGGTATCATTCAATGGCGACGGAACGACAGCGCATTCCAATGCGGCAATATCAGGATACAAGACTGTTCCTAGTTTTGGAAAATCCGCATCGTCGATCTTGCAGTCCATGCCGAAGGCTTTGGCTTCACACCAGAGTTCTGTCATACGAATAACTGCGCTTACTGGATACTTATCCGCAATTTCCAAAAGGACGTCCTTTTGCTTTTTACCGTCTGTGAGCACATCCATGAGGGACAACCCCATTTCTTTCACAACCGGATAGAAAAGGCATGGCGCCGCACTTTTACTGGAAATCAAACCGTTGATTGTTTTGTTCATCGCAATTCCCCTTCTGGCATTTCCGTTTGTCTTCTATCCGAACGTTCACCTTGAGTTTCGGCGCGTCAGCGACGTAAACTCCGAGGTGTGGTTCGCCGAATTTCAAATGGCTAAGACAAGCCGGAGTCCGTTATCAACTTCCGCCATCACGGACGGATCCACCTTCTTGACCTTTTCCGTCAGGCATTGCTTGTCGATG
>JBAWZF010000032.1 GCA_037143175.1 bacterium | reverse complement strand
CTTGCGGTACACAGCATTTCCAGTGCTGCGCCTTAGACCACTCGGCCACCTCTCCAAAGTCGTTTGTATTCAAGCAGTTACGATGATGTATTTATTAGAAATTGACGTCATTTTAACCCCGTGTCACCATTTTATCACCAAATTAGATAACGAGGGCTGTAATGCTTAAAACGGGTTGCAGCATAAGGAAGCGAGGGGCATCTTGGCAAGTGATTCTTTCGCGTAAGACCAAGGCTGCGTGAAACTCATGGGGTGGACACGAGCCCGCCGATGCGTATGCCTGCGCCGACCGGCAAAGAAGGAGGGGGCTTCCCGGAATATCCTTCCGGCCACAACGCAAAACCAATTCGATTTTGTGGAAGGACTCGATGAGGGGGGCACCTACGAATACGGGGTTCTGGTGACTAATGAGACACTCCCCATCGTGGCCTTGGCTCAACTGTACCGGGATCGGGCTGACTGCGAGAATGTGCTGGTCTCCTACCGTTATGAACAAGACTGGCTTCGCCAGCCTCACGCCTTACCGCTTTCCCGATCGTTGCCGCTCCAAGGTGAAGCGTTTGAGGGGAAGAAAGCTCGTCCGTTCTTTGCGGGCATACTTCCTGAAGAAGGGCCACGTCAGCGTATTGCTTCCATTCTGGGAATCAGCGAACGCAACGATTTTGCCATGCTGGAACGTATCGGCGGTGTTTGCGGCGAAATCTGGCGGGGGACTCGCAGATGATATTCTTGAATACGCGGCTGAAGTAGGCGCGATTCGGGAACCCAGTTTGATCTGCGATGGCATCAATCGTTTCATCCGTCTGCAGCAATAGCCGGGTTGCTTCCCGTATGCGCATTTCGGAAACATACCGTGCCGCTGTAGTCCCGAAGTGCCGTTTGAAGACCCGCTCGAATCCCGCAACGCTTAGACCGGCAAGCTTGGCTAGGGATGGGTTGGCTAGCCCCGTGCCGAGGTTCTCTTGAATGTATTGTTGGACATGCGTCAGGTTATCGGGCAAGGGAGGCTGCCAATGAAGTTCACGCCGTGCCAATACGACATGGAGCAGTGCCAGGCTATTGTGGAAAATAGCGTCCATAGGTTCCCATGTTCTATCGGCGGCGATCATCTGTTTTAAATTGCGGATCAGACACAATTCGGTGTCTTGGGGTTTAAGTAAAACCGGAGGGGTGTAATCGACGCGAAGCGACCGTGAGAAACTAAACGCCAACCAGAATGTCGGAACGGGGTTGCGTCCCAGACAGTGGAACAGGCAATGGGGGGGTATCAGCATGAAGTGTTGAGGGGTCAGTTCAACTATGCGTTCGCCAAACAGCACACAATGTCCTTCTTCACTATTGTAGTAAAGCCGCCAGAAGGGACTGAATACGCTGGGAAAGTTCCACTCCCTGTTGGAGGGGAGATATCCGGCTTCGTGCAGGGTGATGCCGGTCCGTCCGGGTTTGACCCCGAGCGGGTCAAACTCGATACCGACGCCGGAAAAGGGGCGCTTATAAGCACCGACGTTGACGCGGCCATGTATTGAATAAGACATAAAACTGAGTCTAGAGGACATAGACATTGGCGGCAAGAAAAGAGTAATGATATGGCTGTCCATTATATACAGGAGTGAGCAGCCATGAGCATGTTTGACACCGTTGGTAAAGAGGTATTGTCCTCCCGTAAACCTGGCACGCAGGTAAAACTTGAGCGTATGCGCAAGGCTTTGCGCCATGAGGAGCCGGATCGGGTGCCGATCAGCGACTTTTTCTGGGGCGGATTTATCCGGCGATGGAGGGAAGAGTTGAGGCTGCCAGCAGATGCAAATCCTTATTATTACTACGATCTTGACTGGATCTGCACCGTCCCGAACATGGATCCGTGGGTTCGATCCTTCGAGATCCTGAAGGAAACGCCACAGGAGGTCACGGTGAAGACAGGCTTCGGCGCCATCATGCGTAAGGTGTACGACTTCCCCATGCCTGAGTTTGTTGGCTGGGAAGTTGATTCTATCGAAAAACTCGAGGCGGCCGTCAAGACCTTCGATTCACATTTCGATCCGCGCCGTTATTTGAGCGCGGGCGACAACCAGATAGCGGGGGTTGGCGATGGATTTGAACGCAACAGCCCCCCTTGGGTGAATACGGTAGCCTCGCTTTGGCCCGATTTCCCGGTATTTGGAAGCATCATCGAGGTTAACGAGTGCTTGACCCGCCTGATTGGCCCCGAGAACCACATGTTGTGGGTGGGGATGGAACCGGAGCGCATGGCGGACGTGGTGGCGCAGGTAGGACAGTTCTATCTGGACTGTGCCAAGGCGCAAATCGATGCTGCTTCAGGGAAACTGGACGGGTTCGTGATCTGGGGCGATATCGCCTACAAGTGCGGCACGTTCATGCATCCAGACTTCTGGCGTGAACACTACAAGCCCTGGGTGAAGGCCATTACCGATCATGCCCATTCCAAGGGGCTGATGGTGATCTATCACGGCTGTGGGAACGTCCATGCGGTCATTCGGGATTTCGCGGAGATGGGCGTCGACGCCTATAATCCGCTCGAAGTCAAGGCGGGCATGGATGCGGTGGACTTGCGGCGCGAACTCGGCCACACTCTCGGGTTTTGCGGCAACAGTGATATCCAGATCTGGGAAAAGGGGGATCCGGTAACTATTCGGCGGGAAGTGCTTCGCAAGTTGAACGCGGCTAAAGGTGGCGGTTATATATTCCAGTCCGACCACTCGGTGGCCAGTAACGTTTCAGGCAAGACCTATGACATGATCGTCAAGCTGGTGCGACAGTATGGAAAATACCCCATGAATCTCGGCGAATATGATGAGTTAATCTGATGAAGGAGAGCAGGCATTTGACTGGAGGACATGATGAAACGCTATGGTTCGGTGATTGGTCTGAAGGAAGAAAAGATCGCGGAATACAAAACCCTTCACGCGGCCGTCTGGCCTGACGTGCTGAAGATGATCGCGGCGTGCCGCATGCGGAATTACTCCATCTATCTTCGGAAGATGCCCGATGGAAAGCATTATCTGTTCAGCTATTTCGAGTATACCGGGTCGGACTTTGCCACGGACTGTGCCGCGATGGTTGCGGATCCCACCACGCAAAAATGGTGGTCATTCTGTATGCCCTGCCAGGAGCCGCTGCCGGATCGGCTCAAGGGCGAGTGGTGGGCGGGAATGGAGGAAGTGTTCCATTGTGAATAGGGTCTTTTGTCTAGGAGGTTAGGGTATGATTTGGGAACGAACCATTGTGTCAAGGGTTGGATAATAGTTGAGGTGTGATCATGTTGCACGATGTCAGTCATGAAGCAATGAAATCGGGAACTGCGGAAATTACGTTGTTGTCAAAGGATGCTGATGTTCTCCGGCGGTTTGCGGCAGACCATCTACACTGATGACTCCAACGCCGTGGTGTCGCGCCATTTCCACAAGCAGATTTGCGAGCGGGAGGACCTCGACAAGATCAGGATGCCGATAGTTACGCATAATATGGAGGAGACAGACTCCCGCTATCGATTGATGCCTTCAATCTATGAGGGAATCATGCCTGTGAAGAAAACGGGCCAAACCCATGTTTGGTTTACGCCTTGGGATTTCCTGATTCACTGGTGGGGCATTGAGGAGGCCATGACCGACATGTATGATCGGCCGGAACTGGTTCATGCGGCCGTCTTTGACCAACTCGTCATGGGATTCGGTGGCGGTGACCACGCCGCCGTCCAGGATGTAAATCCGCTGGCAGCGCATGGCCGTGCACCGGTTTCCTCTTGCCTGCAATCGCGATAAAGTATTGGCTCGTTTGACGGATAAAGTGACCAAAGCGGTTCAAATGATATGTTGCGATGTGACATTGACCCCACTCAAAAATTGGCGCGGTCGCTAAATTCTTTGGTATGTTTGAAGTTGCTTTGCCAAGTGGTGTACATCACGCCGTCTACGCCTTTAATGCCTTTCGAGTCTTTTAACCATGAGGCGATCATTTTTGGGTCGCCATCGTAATACCCGGCTAGAATCTGCTTATGGCCCAAACTGGCAAAATGTTCGAGCGATTGGCGCCGGGTTTTGGGCTCCATCTGCCAGCTCACCACGGTGACCTCTTCAGGTAGGTCTTTCCAGGCGCCATACCAGGGGCCCTCTCCTTTCACCAGATAGTAACGACCCTCCTTGCGGGCGTTGTGGGTCGGGTCAAACATGTCTGACCATATAAAGAGAGGCTTGCCGGGATCGGCGGCCTTGATGATGTCTACGCAGTGGCGGACATTATTGCCGAGAATCCGGGCGGGGTCTCCGCCTTGTTTTTGGCAGGATTCGTCCCAGCCTTGCATTCGGATTTCATCATGCATCATCATGTAGCCATCCGGATGAATGGCGTCTCGCACCTGTTGAATCTGTTCCGTGAGGATCTCATAAACCTTGGCTTCACTCATGCAACAGGAGACCTGTCCGTCATAAATGATGGCAGTATGATAATAGTCGGCGAGCACCCGTTGTCCTTCCGCCAACTGCCCGCCGGGCAGAGTGCTGATGGCGGGTAGGGCGTGCCACGAGCTGTAATCGCCTGCCCAAGGATCCATTCCAAGTAACGGGTCGTTAATAGGCTTAACATCGCGGCCTTCCTGATAAAGAACAGAGCCGCCTTCGTTGTAGAGTCGAAGCGGGGCGCCGGGGCGCCGGAGGACATTCATGAATCCTGCGGGTTCCACTTGCACGTTGTCCCACCAGATGGTGCCTGTTTCTCCTGCCCAAGTGCCCAGGTAAAGGGTCGCCGTGGAGGATTCCAGTGTGTTGAAGGTGATGTGGATGGTTTTCCAGTCTTGAGTCTGTTCGAATACAGGCGTTTGGAAATTCAGGGTCTGTCCCTTTTCGCCCAGTACCATGATACGGGTGTCTTGGGCACTCCAGTTGAGGGTTTTGACGTCAACTGACACGTGATAGTTGTGGAAGGGCTGAAGCTTGAGGGTTTGGCAGGCTCGGGCATGTTTGTGCTCCGGTTCAAACTTTGCCACATCCTGCATCCGGAGTGAGGCATGGCCCTCTCTGTGGATATTCGTGTCCATAAATGAAATCTGGCCCGGTGCGTCGACGAATTTCCAGCCGTCAGGTGTGTTGGCGTGAAAAGACTCAAATCCACCGTTTCGGAAAGCAATCGCCTCATCCGGGATAAGCGTGCCGTTACGGACAACAAAGTTGGCGCCGCGCACAGGCAATCCTTCCGCCAGATGCGGGTTACGGCTGAGGAGACTATTGGAATAGCCCATCGGCATAACGGCTGCCACCAGTTCCAGTTTCAGGCGGCGGCAGGTGTCATGCATTTCCTGCCAGTTCTTTTTGTAAATGTCGGGGACAGAATCCCAGCGCATGAACTTGTAGTCATTGAAGACTACGCCGGTGTAACCCTCGGTGGCGACTCGCTCCAGCAGCGCCATGGTTTGGATCATGTGTTCTTGTGGGAGTAATCCCGTTTGCAGGTAGAGCCAGCGCCTTGGCAGGGGAGGGGAAACATTACCGGGCGATTCAGTGGCGGTCAAAGAGAGCGGGAGCAGCAGGGCGAGGATTATAAGTATTCTTTTCATAACACCACATCCTATTCCTCTTGTGCGGAAATTAAAGTAGCAAAAAAACAGGCCGGCTGTTTAGGGCCGGCCTGTTTCATGTTGATGATAGTAACTTAGAAAACGTAGGAGGCCTTGATGCTGCCGAGCACGAAGTCCTTCTCCGGATAGAGACCAGCGGCACCGTCCTTGATGTCGCCATCAGGCAGGGCAGTGTACTGAAACGCCGGGGTGATGGTGAGGGACTTGGTGACCGGGATGGCCAGCGCGGCCCCGACATTCATATCGTTCAGCGCGTTTTGGTCTACGCCGAAGTAGAAGGCGTTATACTCAGCGGTCGCCGCGCCCAGCGAGGCGCAGAGAGCCAGTGTGGTTTTCTCCGTAAGGCTGTGGCTGTAGGTGAACGCCAGGTTTCCGTAGACGCCATCCGCTTCGTCGAAGTCATAATAGACGCTCAACGTCGGGACGATCAACAACGTAGGCAGCGAGAGGGTTCCGTAAACCTCGCGGGTACCCTTGAAGGTGGTATTCGGGAAGGAATACTCAATCAATCCCGCTCCCAAGGCCACGGCCCCCACTGTCTTGGAATAGCCTAACGTCAGATCCATTTCTGATAAGTCCGGGGCATCTTCGGTGACGGCGTCCGTGAGGTTCATATTCCCCCAGGTGTTGATCGTGAACGATCCTTTGCCGAGGGTGAACGAGGGCTGTAGTACAGCTTCCTTATTCAGGACTTGTCCACGCCATACGTACCCATTGGCCAAGGTTGCTTCGGCCAGGGCCGACGGCGGGGTGGGGGCGGGAGCCTCCGCCCAGGCGAGGCTTGCCCCGCCCAATACCACCGTTATCACCATGCATCGAAAATAGTTGTTTGGTAACCTGCTTGTCCGTCCGTTATTGCGTGTTATCATGTTTTGTCTCTTTCTGTATTTATGATTTGTGAGTTTATCCGATCGCTGCACCACCCGTTTCACCCGTTCGGATGCGTATGCATTCTGGTAGGTCGAGGACAAAGATCTTGCCGTCCCCGACTTCCCCGGTGCGCGCCCCGCCGGTGATGGCCTCGATAGCGGGCTTGACGAACTCGTCATTCACCGCAATCTCGAGCTTCATCTTCTTCAAGAGGGTCCCGGCCTCCTTGTGGCTCCGGTAGACCTGGGCGATACCGCCCTGGCGACCGCGCCCCATGACGCTGGTCACGGTAACCAGGTTGATCTTCTTGTCTGTTAACCGCTCGAGGACTTCGTCCATCCGGTCGGGTTGAATCACTGCTATGATGTATTTCATTTTTGTCCTTCAATTCGTTATTTGCTAATCGTTGTTAGGTCGTTTCCTTAGTCGAGCATCGTGTACCCGGTTTCGCGATGGTCCGTCAGATCCAGGCCGATCCGCTCAGATTGTTCAGTCGCACGCAGGCCGATCACTTTGTCCACCAGTTTGAGCAGGACGAAGCTGACCACGCCCGAGTAAGCCACGGTGATCGCCACCGCCTTGAGTTGGATGATGAACTGAGCGGGGTTCCCGTAGAACAGGCCGTTCGCGCCAGCGCTATTGACGGTGGTGGTCGCCCACAATCCCGTCGCCAACGCACCCCAGATTCCGCCCACACAATGCACGCCGAACGCATCCAGAGCATCGTCATAGCCAAGTTTCTCTTTCACGAAGCTGACGAACAGGTAGCAGATGACGCCTGCGCCCAAGCCGATTCCGATGGCGCCGCCAATATTGACGAAGCCCGCAGCCGGGGTGATCGCTACCAGACCGGCAACTGCACCAGAGATCAAGCCCAGCACCGTCATACGCCGATTGAACGCCACATCCATCACTGCCCAGGCCAACCCGGCAACCGCTGTAGCAACGTGTGTTACCACAAAGGCATTAGCCGCCAAACCGTTTGCGCCCAGTGCGCTTCCGGCGTTGAAGCCGTACCAGCCGAACCACAGCAGGGCTGCGCCCATGACCGCAAACGGTAGGTTATGTGGCGGAGACAGTTTGTGGGGATACCCTAAGCGACGTCCCAGCACCAAAGCCGCGACCAGGGCCGCAACACCCGCATTGATATGAACCACGGTACCACCGGCGAAATCCAACGCGCCCATCTTGCGGACGAATCCGCCAACGCCCCAGACCCAGTGACACACGGGATCATAAACAATCGTGGACCAGAGCAGCATGAACACCACAAACGCCGAGAACTTCATGCGTTCCGCAAAGGCGCCGATGATCAGGCCAGGGGTAATCACCGCAAACATCATTTGAAAGATCATGAACGCTTGATGCGGAATCGTCCCCGCATAGTCTGCATTCGGTTCCAGTCCGACGTTCTTTAGAAACGCCCAGTCCAGGTTCCCGATGAGTCCCTTGATATCAGGGCCGAACGACAGGCTGTATCCGAAGATCACCCACTGTAAGCTTACGGCGCACATCAGGAAGAAGCATTGCATGAGGACCGAGAGCACATTCTTTTTCCGGACCAATCCTCCGTAGAATAAGGCAAGGCCGGGGATGGTCATCAACATGACCAATGCCGTGCTGACCAATACCCAGGCGGTGTCACCCGAATTCACGGCTGAAGCCGTGGCCGCCGGAGCGGCGGCCACGACCGCCGTGGTTGCAGTTGTGGCGGCCTCTTCCGCCAGGGCGGGCAGTGCGCCCGCCAGTGCCATTCCCGTTCCCATCAGTCCTGTTAGCCATCCTAACCTTTTCACGTTTTGTCCTCTTTCTCTTGTTGTTGCTTGTTAAAACTATTTATTCGCGACGTGTTTATTCAATACCATCTTCCGTGCCAAGTTTTGGATATGAAGGCTGTAAATAGTAATAACATGTTGATTATGAATATATAATGAATTTTCATGAATTATACAATGGTGTCTTGCGTTTCTGCATTGTTACAATAATGTCCTTCATATCACGTATGTTGCATAGCTGGTTATGTTGGTCATGGTGGTATTTGTCGGAGTCGGGGAGAAGTTGGCGGATCGGTTTTTGCCGTTGTATCTGGGGGCACTTGGGGCGCGATTTGCATCACTTGAAATATTCCATGCATTGACATAGAGGCCAATACTGATCATAATGGTCTCCGGTTTTTCAAGCATTGCAACGATTTTGGAAGGACTTTCTCTTACTATGCATCCGAAGATTAATCATTTGATCCAGTTACAGGAACTTTCGCTCATTCGTGCTGAACAGAAGGCCCATCGCGGGGGACATCGGTTGGACGAACTTACCGCGGCCATTAATGATCTGACCGCGCAACTCTCGCCTGAGATTCAAGCTCTGGTGCAGCGTATGCAGAAGCGGGACTTCATCATTATTGCTCCTATGACGAATGGAGCCTGTAATGCCTGTGGCATGCGATTGCCTACCAGCCATGTTCAGCAGGTGAAAGTCTCGGATCAGCTTCAGGTGTGCCCCATATGTACCCGTCTCCTCTATTTCCAGGATGGTTTGGCCAAGAATATCGGCAAAGCCGTTAAGCACACCGAGCCGCGGAAAGTGGGTATTGCGCGCTTCTCCTCGCCCGCGCTGATGATTCCCCGGTTGACGGCCACGACGTGTGAGGGCGCAATCGCTGAGTTGGCGAAAAAGATGCAGGAGGAAGGGGTCGTGGATGATGCCGATAAGTTGATCGAAGCGGCGCTTAAACGCGAATCGATTGTCAGCACTGCCTTGGAGCATACGTTGGCGTTTCCTCATGTTCGTGGTGTTGAAGGCGGCGGGCTTACCTTGGGCCTGGGGATCAGTCCCAAAGGCATTAAGTTCGATGAAAATGACAAAGGCCTCACCAAGATCATTTTCTTTATGGTCATTCCCACCGCGGCCAGTGCGTTTTATCTCAAGTTGCTGGCAGGATTGGCGGAAACGTTTACCGATGCCGAAGCGCGCAAGGCGTTGAGTGCAGAGGAAAGTCCTGAAAAATTGTGGAAGGCACTGATCAAACTGACCAAGAAGACGGTTCAGTAACCCCTCGGTTTTCCCGCGACATGGCAAACATCAAAATTGTGTTAGTGGGCCCCTTGTATGGCGGGAATGTGGGATCGGTTTGCCGGGCCATGGCGAATACAGGGCTTTCGGAATTGACGTTGGTTTCACCTGCGGCCACCCTTGATTACAACGAGGCCAGGATGATGGCCGTGGCGGCGGGTGGCATTCTGGAGCAGCGGCGTGAGGTTGCGACCTTGGAGGAGGCCGTGGGCGACTGTGGCCTGGTGATGGGGACAACGGTCCGGCCCGGACTCTACCGGCAACATGTCAAAACGCCGCGGGAATGGGCTCCCGATATTCTGGCCTCTGCTTCTGTAAAAAAGGTTGCCCTGGTTTTCGGGCGCGAGAACTGGGGATTGACCAATGAGGAACTGGCCATTTGCACCAACCTCATTCAGATTCCCACATCGCCTGAATATCCTTCACTCAACCTCTCGCAGGCGGTCTTGATCTGCTGTTATGAATTGTATGTTGCTTCCGGCACGTTTGAGCCCCCTGTTGAAAAATCCGAAGAATGTTCCACTTCGACCCGTGAACATATGTTCAGGATGTGGCACGACATGCTGATGGAAGTGGGATTCATGAATGAACAAAAATCCGCACACATGATGCTGGGGGTGCGCCGGATTTTTTCCCGTTCGCCACTGACCACGGATGATGTGAACATCCTGATGGGAATCGCGCGTCAAACGCTCTGGAAGGCGCGGCAAGGTGTTGGCAACAACCCGTCGGATCATGAATGAGCTCCGTTCAAACGCTCAATCCTTGACGACGGGCTCGGTGTGGCAAGGCCTGATAGGGCTGGCCTGGCCGATGTTCGTCAGCACGACACTTCAAAATCTCCAGAGTGTAATCGGCCTTTTCTGGGTGGGTCGGCTTGGATCTGATTCTGTCGCGGCGCTGGCGATGAGTGGTACCCTGCTGATGATGCTTTTTCCCGTGGTCATGGGGTTGTCGACTGGCACGATCGCGATTGTTGCGCGGAGTGTGGGCGCGGGGAATCCGGCCGAGGCCGCTGAAGTGGGCGGGCAGTCTCTTCTTGCGGCCTTGATCTGCGGGGTGATTGCCGGAGTGGCGGGTTGGTATTGGGCGGGGGATCTCTGCCGGTGGCAGGGCGCTACTGGTGAGGTGGCCCGGCTGGGGACCCAGTATTTGGGAATTTCATTTCTGGGTTGCTTTACCGTTTTTATTCTCTTCATTGGCAACAGCATTCTGCAGGCCTCGGGGAATACCGTCATACCGATGTATGCCATGGTGTTGGCAACAGTGCTTAATCTGGTTCTTGATCCTATTTTCATTTTTGGTTTGCTGGGAATGCCGCGTATGGGGGTTGAGGGGGCGGCACTGGCCATGGTGTTGGCTCAAAGTGTGGCCGTGGTTGTAGTTTTGCGGGCACTGGTTCGCGGTAAAAGCGGGGTGAAGGTGGGGTTAGCGGCCTGGCGTCTTCGACTCGATCCGATCTGGCGCATCATGAAAGTGGGTATTCCCAGCTCAGGGCAGATGTTGTCCCGGAGCCTGATGAGTGTGGCGTTGATGTGGATTGTGGCGAAGTATGGGACGAATGCCGTGGCGGCTTATGGGATTGGGGTCCGCTTTCATATGATGGCCCTGATGCCCGCTTTTGTTTTGGGAAATGCGGCCGGTGCGATCGTGGGGCAAAATCTGGGGGCGGGCCGTCCGGACCGCGCTCAGCGCGTGGCGTGGCTGGCCACCGGGCTGGATGCCATTATTATGTTTGTGCTGGCACTCGGCTTGACGATCTTTGCCACGCCGCTTGTCCGGTTATTCGATCCTTCCCCGGAGGTCGTGCTGGCCGGGGCCAGTTATCTCCGGATTACGTCGTTCTTCCATGTGTTGGCGGCGCTCTCCATTGTGTTGGGCCGTGCGCTACAAGGAGCGGGAGATACGGTGGCACCGATGGTTGCAACGATTGTGGGGTTATGGGGCGTGCAGATTCCTTTAGCCATTTTCCTGGCACGCCATATGACGCCTTCGACAGATGGCATCTGGTGGTCAGTCGGCATCGCCATTCTGGTCAACGGGCTGATGGTGACTTTCTGGTTTATGACCGGCCGCTGGAAAACCAGAAAAGTATGACCCGTAATTCTTATTGACGTGAGGCGGTTCCTCCGTAAAGTATATCCCCTTTCAACAAGCCGTAAGGCTTCATTTAAGGAGAAAACCATGATTGTATCGACAAAACAGTTATTCAAGCATGCCTATGGCAACTATGCCATTGGTGCATACAATATCAACAATTTGGAGCAGACGATGGGCTTGTTCAATGGCTGTATTGACAGCAAGGCTCCCTTCATCATCCAGTTGTCCAAGGGTGCCCGCGATTACACCAACAAAGCCATGTTGGAAGCCATGATCCGCGCGGCGGACGAGATCTTCCCGGATGCGATTTTTGCCGTGCATCTGGATCACGGTGACGAAGCCACCTGCATGGACTGCATCAAGAGCGGGTTCTACAGCTCGGTCATGATCGACGCCAGCGCGGAGTCATTTGAAAAGAACATCGAAATCACCAAGCGCGTGGCCGATGCGGCGCATGCCAAGGGCATTGTCGTCGAAGCCGAACTTGGCAAACTCGGCGGTGTGGAAGAGCACGTCTCTGTGGCCGAGGCCGATGCCAAGCTGACGAATCCCTCTCAGGCGGAAGAGTTTGTCAAGAAGAGCGGTTGCGATAGTCTGGCCTGTGCCATTGGCACCAGCCACGGCGCGTTCAAGTTCAGCGGCTCGCAGGGCCTGCACTTCGACGTGTTGTCGGAGATCCAGAAGCGCCTTCCGAATTTCCCTCTCGTCATGCACGGCTCCAGCTCGGTGCCGCAGGACGAAGTTGCCCGCATCAACGCCGCCGGTGGCCAGATCAGTGGCGCCAAGGGTGTCAACGCGGACGAGTTCAAGCGCGCCGCCCAGTTGGGTGTGACCAAGATCAATATTGATACGGATGGCCGTCTGGTCTGGTGCCGCGTGCACCGTGAATCCTTCAAGAACGATCCCAAGAACTTCGACCTTCGTCCTCCGGGCAAGGTCTTCATGAAGGAATACGCGAAGTTCATCGCGGCGAAGAACGAAAAACTCGGCAGCGCCGGGCAGCTCGACGAAATTCGCAAGCTGGTGAAGTAAGCGGTCTCTGTTGATCCAAGGCGTCCGGGTAAAACCGGACGCCTTTTTTTGGCTTATTGGTTGACATATAAAGGAAATTATAATTTGCTTTAATTAGATATTTGCGCAATTATGGAAAGCATAATTTCAATTATGTGGTGATGCTGTGGTCCAAAGTAACATAAAATTGCATAGTCTTGGTCTCAGGTTGCGGGATGCGCGCTTGCGGCGGAACGATACCCAGGCCATATTTGCGGCCAGGATCGGGATAAGTGTGCCAACCCTCCGGAAAATGGAATCCGGAGATCCCTCCGTTTTGGTCGGACACTGGGTGACGGCCTTGGAGGTTCTCGACCGTGCTGGAGATATAGAGGCTATTCTTGCCGCGCCAGAAGACCTATTCGCCAAATATGATCAGATGAAGACTCCGCTACCCAGACGGGCATCGAGGAGGACAAGGTGATCTACCGGATCAGGGTTTGGGATCGATCAAACGGAGATCATCGGCCCGTTGGTGAGATGGTCTGCGAAATTGTTGAAAGTGGACGGGCAAGAAGTGCATTTCGGTATGAGCATGCTTATCTGGAGAGGGATGACGCCTTTGCGTTGGATCCGGTCTCTCTTCCCCTGAAGTCTGATTCATTTTCGATTGAACTCCCTGGCATTTTCGGTGTTTTTGAAGACAGTCTTCCCGATGACTGGGGGCGCAATCTTCTAGTCCGTAAACATCAGATCCCTCGGCATGCACAAAATTTGCCGAATCTACTTCTTGCCCTGGGGAACACAGGACTAGGGGCCTTGTCTTTCACGGATCATGAAAAGCCGCCCCCTGCCGCGGCTGAAATCTCAACGCTCTACCTCTCTGACCTTGTCGAGGCGGCTGAGAAGTTCGAGCGTGGCGAGAGTCTGGATTCAGGTCTCTCGCTTCTTCTGAGCGCTGGCAGTTCGCCCGGTGGGGCGCGCCCCAAAGCCGTGGTGGTAGATGAGGAAAGCAACAGTCACTATCTGGCCAAATTCCCGAGTGTTATCGATCAGGTCGATGTGGTGAAAATCGAGGCCGCCATCATGAATCTGGCGGCCAGGGCTGGTCTTCCCGTTCCCTGTACCAAGCTTGTCCAATGCTCAGGCAAATCGATACTGCTGGTTCAAAGATTCGATATCATCCCTGCCGGACGCCGACATATGATCAGCTTTCAGACTTTGCTGAAAGCCCATGGGTTCTATCAGCTGCGGTACCAGGAGTTACTGGCCATCGTGCGAAAATACAGCAATGACCCCTTGGTTGATGCTGAACGGCTTTACCGTCAGATGGTTTTTAACGCTGTCGTGGGCAACACGGATGACCACTTGAAGAATTTTTGGATGGTTCATGACCGCGAACAGGGGTGGCGGCTCTCACCGGCATTCGATCTGATCCCCGACGTGGGGAGGAGAAGAGAGCATATTTTGTTTTTCGACCTCGATGCCTTTTATCCCGGACGGAAAAAACTTGAGCAACTGGGGACGCGGTGGGGAATTCGAAATCCAGAATTAGTGGTCGCACAGGTATTTGAAGCCGTGGCGGGCTGGAAGGAAGCATTCACGGCTACCGGTGTCCCAAATCAAGACATCACGCGTTTCAGCGAAATTGATGCGTACCTACAGGGGTGAGGCCGCAGTTTAAAACATTTGGATGGCCTCATTTTTGTTTTCATAAATATCATGTTGACATGATACAGCCTTAATCTGTAGTAATTAGTACATGAACAATGAATCAGACAAGTCTGACCATCCAAATGATCCGCTGGGAGTGGATATAGGGTTGCGGATCAAGGCATTACGCCGAGTTAATCATCTTACACAGGCAGAACTGGCACGTCGTATTGGAATTCGGACAGGGCCCATGAATGCCCTGGAAAATGGCCATCATATCCCCTCTGGGCGGGTGTTATTTCGCTTAGCTGAAGTTTTAGAAACGAGTGTGGATTCGTTACTGGGCGTGGGCCAGCAGCGCGGGGCGGGCGGTGGCACATCAGGGATGCCGCTTTATGTAGCCGAATCGGCTGAGTACAACGTTCCGCAGCAGGGAACGCAATGGCCCATGGCGGTTATGGCGTCATTACCTGACGATACGCCGTTGGACAAAGCAGGCCGGGTGATGGTGGATCAAGTTATGCAAGCATTCCTGGCACTTGAAGATTTATGTGGGGCGCAGAAGCGGGCGCACATTCCGCTCTACGTTCCCTTTTCGCGCACGGTTGAAGGTGTAGAGATGTGGGCGCAGCAGGTTCGGCAGGTGCTGGGGATTGGACAGGCGGTGATATTCGACTATCTGGAGTTGCTTGAGAATGCCGGATTGCGCGTGGTGTTCTGTCCGCTGCCGGATAAAATTCAAAGTGTAGCCTATTACGATGCTCGGAATGCCAACGCGTTTTTAATTGTGCGGAATGGATTGAACGTGGAGCGGCAGTTATTTGAGCTTATCAAGCGGTTAGGCTCCATTTACATGTTCACGCGGCGGGTCTATGGACAGTTGCCGGCCAACGAGGCCGGGGCTTTGGACGATCTGCATGTGGCGCGCCAGTTTGCGGCATTATTCCTGATGCCGGCATCGTCGGTTCGGGCCAGTGTCATGCAACTTGGGGTCAAGCCGGATGAATGGAACTATGAGTTGTTATTGCGGCTCAAGCATCGGTTCGGGGTATCGGCGCAGGCCTTCCTGATGAGATTAGGCGAGTTAAACCTGATCGACAAAGCCGGGGCAGACGCATTGCGCACAAAGATCGCAGCGCACTATCAGCAAACAGCGTATGGCGAGCCCGACGCGACCCGGCGGGTATTATCGCCCAATGGCAGGCTGGGCGATCTGCTGTTGATTGCGTCAAGGAATCCCGAGACGGCGGAAGAGGCGAGGGAGATTGGGGAACGCCTGCGGCGATATGAGATATGAGATGTTCAGATATGAGATAGAATTGGGGAAAGAATGAAATATTACGCACATAGCAAAGAAGATCGGCCAGTGGAAGAGTGGCAGGGTCTGGATGAACATTTGCAGGGTGTGGCGAAAATGGCGGCGGAGTTCGCAGGGGTTTTCGAGTCTGCTAATTGGGTGTGGAATGCAGGTTGGATACATGATCTTGGAAAAGCCGATTCGATATTTCAAGGGTATCTCTTGCGTGAAAATGGGCTTGATGATGCAAATTATGATTCTGGTCGAATTAATCATTCTTCTGCTGGTGCAGCCTTGGCAGAGGATAGTATGGGCGCATGTGTTGGTCGTATTCTTGCCTATATCGCTGCTGGCCATCACGCAGGGTTACCTGATTGGGATGCCAATGAAACCGGAAATGCTGCGCTTTCGATACGGATGGATGAGGGCCGTGAAAATTTAGCTAGGATCAAAGAATATACGACGGCCATTCGAAAAAACTTTCGCGCAACGCCTCGGCCTCCGAAATTTGTTAAGCCGTCAGATTTCCATCTTTGGGTTAGAATGCTTTTCTCCTGCCTTGTGGATGCTGACTTTTTAGATACCGAAGCATTTATGCAGCCTGCGCAACCTCAAATCCGGAGGGGTTTCAAGGCGCTGGTTGAACTTAAGCCCTTGTTTGATGCCTTCATGAGTGAGAAAACTAAGAATGCAAAAAAGACGCCTGTAAACGAGATACGCCAGGAAATTCTTGCCGCATGCCGTGACGCTGCCAAACAAGACTTTGGGCTTTTCTCACTCACTGTTCCAACTGGTGGCGGAAAAACCCTGTCAGGAATGGCGTTTGCTTTGGATCACGCGGTGAGGCTCGCGAAACGAAGAATCATCTATGTTATTCCCTACACAAGTATTATTGAGCAAACCGCTCAGACTTTAGCCGATATCTTTGGGGCGGAAAATGTGGTTGAGCATCACAGTAACTTGGATCCAGAGCGAGAGACACAGCGGGGGAGATTAGCTGCCGAAAACTGGGATGCGCCAATCATTGTAACAACCAACGTGCAGTTTTTTGAGTCACTTTATGCGGCCAAGGCGGGGCGGTGTCGCAAGCTTCACAACATTGTCGATAGCGTGGTAATTCTCGATGAGGCTCAGCTTTTACCGCCGACGCTTTTGGCTCCTTGTGTAGATGTGATGAATCAACTTGTCCGGAACTATGGGGTTACCATGGTGCTTTCGACAGCCACCCAGCCAGCTCTTCCTGAAATCGATCCACCCCGGGAAATTATACCCGCCACCTTGGATTTGTATAATCGGTTGAAGCGGACGGAATTCAAACTTCCAGATCTCAAGGTAAAGACTGAATGGGGGGAATTGGCGAAACGCCTCCAGCAATACGAACAGGTCCTTTGTATCGTGAATACACGTCGGGATTGTTATGATCTTTTCAGGTTTATGCCGGAGGGAACAATCCATCTTTCCGCACTGATGTGTGGCGAGCATCGTTCCTCGGTTATTGCTGATATCAAACAAAGACTGAATGATGGATTGCCTACACGTGTTATCAGTACTCAACTGGTTGAGGCTGGGGTTGATATTGATTTTCCTGTGGTATACCGCGCTCTTGCCGGGCTTGATTCAATTGCCCAGGCGGCAGGTCGGTGTAATCGCGAAGGGCGGCGGGCAAAAGGGGAGGTTCATGTATTTGTGCCACCAAAGTCATCACCATCGGGTCTACTTCGTAAAGGCGAAGATACGACCAGGGAATTGTGTTCAATGCAGGGGTTTGATCCACATAGGGTTGAAGTCTTTGCACAATATTTTGCGCTATTTTATTCCCGAGTCAATGATACGGGAAGCCGGTTCGCTGACTGGCTGATAAAAGATGTGAATCCGCATCTCCATTTCCAATTCAGAACAGCTGCAGAAAATTTCCAGTTTATCGATGATCAGGCTCAGCAACCCGTTTTTGTCCGCTATGGAGCTAGCGCCAAATGGCTTGATCAACTTCGTATTGTCGGGCCGACTCGTGAGAACATGCGCCGGTTGCAGCGTTACGCAGTCAACCTGTCTATGCGGACATTCAATCAGGCCAAGGCTGACGGTTTGCTGGAGGAAATTGGCAAAGATTTCTGGTGTTGGACAGGAAAATATGACGGGGTAATTGGCCTGGATATTTTTGGTGCAGGTCGTGCGCCAGAGGATTTGATCGTTTGAGCGGAAATATAATGAAAGGTGAGCCATGAAAGGTTTTTGTCTGGAAGTCAGTGGTGAATTCGCCTGTTTCACAAGGCCTGAGATGAAGGTTGAGCGCGTCAGTTATGATGTCATCACTCCATCGGCGGCCCGTGCAATCTTTGACGCTATTTTGTGGAAGCCGACTATCCGGTGGCAAATAAAAAAAATAGAAGTGCTATCGCCTATTCGATGGGCGTCAGTCCGAAGGAATGAAGTCGGGAAGGTGGCGTCGCCAGGTTCAAAGGGTATCTTCATTGATGATGGGAAAACCCGCCAACAACGTGCCGGGCTCATTCTGCGTGACGTAAAGTACCGGCTTCACGCTGAATTTAAATTTATTTCGCCGGATAATAGGGGAAGGGGTATGAATCCAGTGCCGGAATGGTTGGTAGATCCCGAGGAGGTACTAGAGTTTAAGAAGCCGGATGTGCGCACAGACGAAACCGAGGCAAAGTACGCCGCCATGTTTGAGCGAAGAGCCAAAAAAGGGCAGTGTTTCAACCAACCCTATCTCGGCTGCCGCGAATTCTCCTGTGCGTTCACTTTGGTTGATTCGATCAATGAAATGGAAACTCCTCTTCCAGTCCCAGAAACTCGTGATTTGGGCTGGATGCTTTATGATCTTGATTTTTCTGATCCGAAGGACATTAAGCCGATGTTTTTCCGGGTCGAAATGAAAGAAGGCGTCATTATGGTTCCGGCTTTCGACAGCGAGGAGGTGCGCAAATGATCCTGCAAGCGTTGAAGGAATATTACGATCGGAAGCCGGATCTACCCCGGGAAGGTTGGGAGCGGAAAGCCATCCCATTCTTGGTAGTGATCAAAGAAAATGGTGATTTTGTTTGCTTTCAAGACACGAGGGAGTCTGACGGAAAGCGACTGCGTGCAAAAGAGTTTCTTGTTCCTTCTCTAGGCGAAAAGAAGGGCAATGGAATCAAGGCCAATTTCTTTTGGGAAAACATCGAGTACCTGTTTGGGATTCCAGTAGCAACAGGTGAGAGAAAGCCTGACCCTGAACGTGTTCGGGAACAGCATTCTATGTTCCGGCACCGTGTAGAAGCAATTGTAGGCGATTGCGGAACCCTAAGGTCTGTTCGTTCTTTTCTTGAACGAATAGATGTTGAAGCGATCCAGCGTGTGGCGAGGTGGCAGGATGTTCTTGATCTGAATCAGTCTCTTCTTTTGGCGATAGAGGGGCGTGGGCCTGTCACTGACGATGCTGAATTGCGCAATTTGATTGATGTGTCGCGAACACCTAAGGGTGTTCGAGGGCGTTGTTTGGTTACTGGGGAGGAAGATGAAATTGTAGTTCTGGAACCTCCGATTCGTGGTGTTCGCGGCGCGAATCCAATGGGTGCCAGCCTAGTGTCAGTAAATAACAAAGTTTCAAACGGCGTGAACGCAGGGGCAGTGCCTGCATTTTCGTCATTCTCGAAAGAGCAAGGGCGAAACTCTCCCATAGGGAAGTCAGCATCTTTCGCCTACACAACGGTACTCAATCACCTACTGAGAAGTGATTCGCGTCAGCGTATCCAGATCGGCGATGCCACGACTATCTTTTGGAGCGCAAAAGACGATAACTTTGAAATGCTGGTAGCTGATTTCTTTGGGGAGCCGCCCAAAGATGATCCAGATCGTTTAGTGAATGCTGTCAAAAATCTCTACAAATCTGCACATAATGGTGCTTATGTCACGGATGATAACCGAATAACGTTTTATGTATTGGGTCTGTCACCAAACGCGGCCCGCATTGCCGTTCGCTTCTGGTTGCGAGGAACAGTGGCTGAAATTGCAGCTAAGGTCAGGCATCATTTCGATGATATTCGGATTGCGCATGGACCAAAGGACAAGGATGCCGTTGCGCTTTTTCGTTTGCTGGTTTCCACGGCTACCCAAGGGAAAGCGGAAAATATTCCGCCTAACCTTGCAGGTGATACGATACGGGCTATTCTCGAAGGACTACCGTATCCGCAAACGCTGTTGCAGGCGGCTATTAGGCGTATTCGCGTCGAGCAAGGGAAAAAAGACAAAATAACCGGTAAATTATTGCCCAATGTGACTTACGAGCGTGCCTCGCTCATAAAAGCTTGTCTAAATCGCAAATTTAGATCTGAAAACCAACAAACAAAGGAGGAACTGAAAGTGAGTCTCGATACAGTTAATATGAATATCGGCTATCGGCTCGGGCGACTGTTTGCCGCGCTTGAGAAAATTCAAATTAGGAAGTTCACTCAGAACGGTGGGAAAGAACCAAATTCCACAATTCGGGATAAATTCTATGGTGCGGCGTCGGGAACGCCAGCATCTGTTTTTGGAACATTAATTCGATTAAGTAAACATCATCTTGCAGGCATTGAAAATGTTGGCGAACGGATCAATTGCGAGCGACTGATAGGTGAGATTATGTCCGGAATTGCTGATTTTCCCCCGCATCTCAAGTTGGATGATCAGGGAAGATTTGCAATCGGCTACTATCACCAGATGCAGGATTTCTACACTAAGAAAGAAAAACAAGACCAACCAAATAAGGAGAAAACATGAGTACCCTAGTAAAGAATCGTTATGACTTTGTATTGATCTTTGATGTGCAGGATGGAAACCCCAATGGTGACCCTGATGCGGGCAATCTGCCGCGTATTGACGCCGAATCCGGACAAGGTCTCGTCACGGATGTTTGCCTCAAGAGAAAGATCAGGAACTTTGTGCAAATGACACGAAATTTATCAAAAGGCTATGATATCTTTGTTAAGGAAAAAGCTGTGCTGAACAGGCTCATCAATGGTGCATACGAAACTTTAGAAATTGATTTGGAGAAAACGCCAGCCAATAAGAAAGACGGAGAAACGCGAAAAGAAAAAGGTGTTGGGCAAGGTCAGGAAGTGGATAAGGTGCGGACACAAATGTGTTCGGATTACTTCGATATTCGCGCATTTGGTGCCGTGATGTCCACAGGTGCTAATGCAGGTCAAGTCCGTGGACCGGTTCAATTTACTTTTGGGCGTTCGGTTGATCCTGTTGTGACATTAGAGCACTGCATCACCCGTATGGCTGTGACAACGGAGGCGGATGCTGAAAAGCAAAGTGGTGATAACCGTACAATGGGCCGGAAAAACACTGTGCCTTATGGCGTTTATGTTTCCCACGGGTTTATTTCCGCCCATTTGGCTAACCAAACCGGTTTTGGAGAAGAAGACCTCAAGCTGTTATGGGATGCATTGGTTAATATGTTCGAACATGACCGGTCGGCCGCACGTGGGCTAATGGCAACCCAGAGGCTGGTAATATTCAAACACGATAGCGCTCTCGGTAATGCACAGGCTCATAAACTATTTGAGCGGGTTACTCTTAAGCGTAAAGATGAGAACAAACCGGCCCGTAGTTTCTCGGACTATGCCTTGGCGATCGATAAATCAGCATTGCCTGCCGGTGTCTCCGTCATTGAAATGCCCTAAAAATTGCCGCCTGTAACAGGGTGTCTATTTGAGGAGAAAAGTATGGCAAAGAAGGAAATGATCGTCCCTGCTGCCCCGCTGGCTGTCTTTAAGGGCAAGCAGGTGCGGCGAATCATTCATGACAATGAATGGTGGTTTTCGGTCGTGGATGTGGTGGCGGCCCTCACGGATAGTGTGAACCCCCGTGACTACTGGTCCAAAATGAAAATCCGGGAAAAGGATGAGGCAGGAGTTCAGTTGTCGACAATTTGTCTACAACTGAAACTTGAGTCGGCGGATGGCAAAAGATACGAGACCGACTGCGCCAATGCAGAGGGTGTTTTTCGTATTATCCAGTCCATCCCATCGCCCAAAGCTGAGCCGTTCAAACGCTGGCTTGCGAAGGTCGGTTTCGAGCGTGTCCAGGAGATCGAAAATCCTGAATTGGCCACTAAGCGAACCCGCTTACTGTATAAGCTCAAAGGCTACAGTGACGATTGGATCGAAAAGCGGATGCGGGGTATCGCAATCCGCGAGGAGCTGACGGACGAATGGCAGAAGCGGGGTGCCGCTGAGGATACGGATTACGAAATTCTTACGGCGGAAATATCCAAAGCCGCGTTTGGCGTGACTCCCTTGGAGTACAAAAAAATCAAAGGGCTCAAACGCGAAAACCTGCGTGATCATATGGATGATTTCGAGTTGATTTTCAGCATGTTGGGGGAAAGGTCGACGACTGAAATCCATCGCCAGGAAGATTCGAGAGGAGTTCCTAAACTGAAAGCGGATGCCCAGGCTGGTGGGCGCATCGCTGGCGATGCACGCAAGGCGTTGGAGAAGCGGCTGAAACGGCCGATTGTCTCTAGTCAGAATTATCTGCGGAAAAAAGAGGCCGATAAAAGATTGAAGACCTGATGTATCCCGAAGAAGAACTGCTTCCGATCTCCGCGCTCCAGCACCTGCTGTTCTGTGAACGGCAGTGTGCTTTGATCCATATTGAGCATGTCTGGGAGGAGAACCGGTTGACGGTAGAAGGCAAGAACATGCACGAGCGTGTTCATGAACAGACTTCCGAAAGCCGGCCAGGCATCCGTATTGCCCGTGGTCTTCGTCTTCGTTCCCTTCGGCTTGGCTTGGTAGGAATGGCGGATGTGGTGGAATTTCATCTGGTATCTCATATTTCAGATTTTAAATCGCCCCCTCAGCCCTTTCCTGTGGAATATAAGCGGGGCAAGCCTAAAGCGGATCATTCTGATGAGGTGCAACTCTGCGCTCAAGCTTTGTGCTTGGAAGAGATGCTGGACGTGACCATTCCCGCAGGCGCCTTATTCTATGGGACTACCCACCGACGACAAGATGTAAACTTCGACGAACCGTTGCGGGCGTTGACTATCCAAACAGCCCAGCGGCTACATGTTCTGATCGAAACCGGCAAAACCCCGCCTGCTCAATATGCCCCCAAATGCGACCATTGCTCGCTTATAAATGTGTGTCTGCCAAAGAAATTAGCTGCAAATCAAACCGTTGCTCGGTATTTGGCTGGCGTGCTCATTCTCAAATCTCAAATTTGAAATCTCAGATGAAAGGTGAATAAATGCGATACAAAAACTTCGAAGATGTGCCGGTCTGGCAGGCTGGCATTGAAATGACGGCGCAAGTGTTCAGGTTGACTGATGATAAGGATTTTCGCTTTAAAGGGGATATCGCAAACCAGATCCAGCGCGCCGCTCTGTCAGTTCCCAATAATATCGCCGAGGGTTTTGAGCGCGGCACCACGCCGGAACTGATCACGTTTCTGTATTACGCTAAAGGCTCCGCCGGTGAGGTGCGTTCAATTTGCCACGTCATCGACCGTTTGCCGTATTTCAATCATCTCAAATCTCAGATATCAGATCTCATATCACTTGCCACCTCCATTTCCCGACAACTGTCTGCCTGGGCAACATCTCTTCAAGAAGGCGATATCAAGGGGCCTCGTTACCTTACCGAACAATCCAAGGAGTCTTACCAGCAAAAACAAAGAGCCTCTACTTTTACAGAGAAGCTTAAACGTGATCAGGATGCTCTACTTGCGCGGTTAAAGGCGGAGCGTGCCGGTGGCGCTCCGATTCCATCATGAAAAAGCTGCTCAATACTCTTTTTGTGACAACTCAAGGGGCTTACCTTTGCCATGAGGGTGAGGCCATCCTGGTGCGAGTGGAAAAGGAAACCAAACTTCGCATTCCCATTCATACACTCGGAGGTATCGTCGGGTTCGGGCAAGTATCATGTAGTCCCTCACTTATGCATCTTTGCAGTGAGCGTGGAGTGGCGATCAGTTTTCTGTCAGCACAGGGACGTTTTCTGGCACGGGTGGAGGGGCCGGTTTCAGGGAATGTGCTGCTCCGACGGGAACAATACCGCCGTGCCGATTTACCGGAGCGCTGCGTGGAGATAGCCCGATCAATCGTGTTGGCGAAAGTCGTCAATTGCCGGTCTGTTCTCATGAGGGCCGCACGGGATCATGAGGGAAAGTCAGGGATCGAGGAGATTGAGCGCTCGGCAAGACGGTTGGGGGTGCTCTTGGATACCATTAAGACGGAGACGGACCTTGCCGTTTTGCGCGGACGGGAAGGGGATGCAGCCAATACCTATTTTGAGGCCTTCGATCACATGATCACGGCTCAAAAAGACGATTTCTTTTTTAAATGTCGAAGTCGACGCCCCCCTCTCGATAATATGAACGCCCTGCTATCGTTTATCTACACGCTTTTAGCTCACGATGCTGCCTCTGCCTTGCATTCTGTGGGGCTGGATCCCCAGGTGGGATTCCTTCATGCCGACCGGCCGGGTAGACCAAGTCTGGCCTTGGATCTTATGGAGGAGTTCCGGCCTTTTCTAGCTGACCGTTTGGCTTTGTCGCTCGTAAATCTAAAGCAGGTGCAAGGGAAAGGGTTCAAGAAAACTGAGTCCGGTGCTGTAGAGATGACGGATGAGACCCGAAAGGAATTATTGGTGGCATATCAAAAACGGAAACAGGAGGAAATCCAGCACCCATTTATTGGGGAAACCGCACCGGTTGGTTTATTGATGTATTTACAGGCATTATTAATGGCGAGATTTCTGCGCGGAGATCTGGATGGCTATCCTCCTTTTGTGTGGAAGTAGAAATGATCTCAGATCTGAAATTTCAGATTTCATATAAGGAGCCTCCATGCTGGTTCTAGTGAGTTATGACGTAAGCACAACAACGGCGGCAGGAAAGCGGCGTTTGAACCGGGTGGCTAAAGTGTGTCTGGATTACGGCCAGCGGGTTCAGAATTCGGTGTTTGAGTGCATTGTGGATCCCGCCCAATGGGCCGAGTGTCGGCATCGACTTGAGACCGCTGCTGACCCGAATGAGGATAGTCTGCGATACTATTTCCTCGGGGCGAATTGGCAGCACCGGGTAGAACATGTCGGCGCAAAGCCGGCAGTAGATTTGGAAGGGCCACTGGTGGTGTAAACTCGTTTCCGCGAACCTGCATTCAGCAGAAATTCCCTAAGGCGATTCGCGCTGTTCTTAATCGACTGAACCGCAGTCAGTTACGAATGACCGATCTTTGAAAACTGAATCAATAATGCGATTCGCAATGCGGTTCGCGGAAATGTAGCTCTTGGCTGTTTATCGGCAATAGGTTATAACTAAAGCGTCGCCCCCCGCGCGGGGGCGTGGATTGAAACATCTGTCACTCTGAAGGATGAGAACGGTATTGAGTCGCCCCCCGCGCGGGGGCGTGGATTGAAACATTGTAGCCTGAGGGGGTAAGTGGAAATACCGCCGTCGCCCCCCGCGCGGGGGCGTGGATTGAAACCATGAGTTCTATTGCCCGTCGACGCGGTAAGGATGTCGCCCCCCGCGCGGGGGCGTGGATTGAAACCCCGCTATCGAGTGCGTTGGTAACGGCCTGATTGGTCGCCCCCCGCGCGGGGGCGTGGATTGAAACGACCCACATGATTAACGACTTGCCGGCAGTCGTGTCGCCCCCCGCGCGGGGGCGTGGATTGAAACAAAAAGGGACAGTGGTTACGGTGGCATTTGGCGGCGTCGCCCCCCGCGCGGGGGCGTGGATTGAAACAACCGGGCCGCGTATTGGGTCGCAAGTTGCGCCGTCGCCCCCCGCGCGGGGGCGTGGATTGAAACAATTACGAATATGACTCCGACTATGTGGTGGGGTCGCCCCCCGCGCGGGGGCGTGGATTGAAACAGGATCCACGTTTTCAAAAACTGGATGCCTTCCGCGTCGCCCCCCGCGCGGGGGCGTGGATTGAAACGCAAGCGGGCAGTTGTCGAGTATCGCCGGAATAGGTCGCCCCCCGCGCGGGGGCGTGGATTGAAACATATGGGGTATTCCTGGCTCGGTGCATAGTGCGCGTCGCCCCCCGCGCGGGGGCGTGGATTGAAACCAGAATAGCCCGCGCCTTATCCGGTTCGGTTCCGTCGCCCCCCGCGCGGGGGCGTGGATTGAAACACACTCACCCCGGCGCAAAGTTATCTCCCCGTGAAGTCGCCCCCCGCGCGGGGGCGTGGATTGAAACAAAGACGTGCCCTGAATGCGGGGAAGTGAGGCCGGTCGCCCCCCGCGCGGGGGCGTGGATTGAAACTTACATGGAACAGAGTATGGTCGGCGGAGTTATGTCGCCCCCCGCGCGGGGGCGTGGATTGAAACAGGCAAAGGCGAAGGAGGTTGTTGAGTATTACGTCGCCCCCCGCGCGGGGGCGTGGATTGAAACGTGGTCAGTGATAGCCATGCATAGGCGGTCTTTGTCGCCCCCCGCGCGGGGGCGTGGATTGAAACGGATCACGCAGCCAGCACTCCCGGGCACCTTCGGGTCGCCCCCCGCGCGGGGGCGTGGATTGAAACGCGCCCAGCGTCATCAAGTTTTTTGAGAGGGAAGGTCGCCCCCCGCGCGGGGGCGTGGATTGAAACTCGCCGGAGAGCCTGCTGTAACAACGTGGCGGTGTCGCCCCCCGCGCGGGGGCGTGGATTGAAACCAGTCAGTAACAAATATACGTCTTGAAGTCGAAGTCGCCCCCCGCGCGGGGGCGTGGATTGAAACAGCCAGGCTGCCAACATCGTTGACGATATCTATGTCGCCCCCCGCGCGGGGGCGTGGATTGAAACTATTTTCTTCCGAACCTGAATGCCGTGATCATGGTCGCCCCCCGCGCGGGGGCGTGGATTGAAACTGCACCTAATATTGAGGCTTTCGCCGTCTTGCTCGGTCGCCCCCCGCGCGGGGGCGTGGATTGAAACCAGCCAATGAACACGGCCATGATGGTGACAGCAAGTCGCCCCCCGCGCGGGGGCGTGGATTGAAACTAATCTCCCTCTTGGAGATATCCCAATCGACAACGTCGCCCCCCGCGCGGGGGCGTGGATTGAAACCACGCTATTTGCACGCGCCCCGTATCAGATTGTGTCGCCCCCCGCGCGGGGGCGTGGATTGAAACCGCTGTGGTCGCCCCATATTGCAGAAGTAGCGACGTCGCCCCCCGCGCGGGGGCGTGGATTGAAACTTCGATGGATATTCCCAAAGAGCGAAAAGCGTCTGTCGCCCCCCGCGCGGGGGCGTGGATTGAAACACTGCTTCAGTTAAGCAGGCGGAAATGCTTTGCGTCGCCCCCCGCGCGGGGGCGTGGATTGAAACACGCTGTTTTCCGTCTGATATACGCAACCCAATGTCGCCCCCCGCGCGGGGGCGTGGATTGAAACAAAACATCGTACTCTGCTTTGAATTTTTGAGCCGGTCGCCCCCCGCGCGGGGGCGTGGATTGAAACTATCCCGCCTTGTTTGTTCCCGTGACTGGTTGGGGTCGCCCCCCGCGCGGGGGCGTGGATTGAAACATCAAGGCGAGGTTCGGGTAATCCGTGGCGTCTGAAGTCGCCCCCCGCGCGGGGGCGTGGATTGAAACACGGCGGATACGGTCACATTTATTGCGAGGCACGTCGCCCCCCGCGCGGGGGCGTGGATTGAAACATCAAAAATCATGCTGAAATATCACTCACAAACGTCGCCCCCCGCGCGGGGGCGTGGATTGAAACATCTCCTTGTTGGTTGCTGTCTCGTTCATCTGGTCGCCCCCCGCGCGGGGGCGTGGATTGAAACCCTTTTGTGGCATCACGCGGCACTAGCCAGCGGTGTCGCCCCCCGCGCGGGGGCGTGGATTGAAACAGAGCGCAACTACTCTCCAGCGCGTGGAATCATGTCGCCCCCCGCGCGGGGGCGTGGATTGAAACGCATAATGGTCTGCCACATCATCAACCGCTTTGTCGCCCCCCGCGCGGGGGCGTGGATTGAAACATCTGCCCGGTCAGGGGTCGCGGTACAGCCAAACGTCGCCCCCCGCGCGGGGGCGTGGATTGAAACAGTCTCCATCATCAGGCAAGGCGTCTATCCGCGTCGCCCCCCGCGCGGGGGCGTGGATTGAAACCAAACAGGTCGTTATGGAATACCCGCTTATCGGCGTCGCCCCCCGCGCGGGGGCGTGGATTGAAACACTTGGTCGGGCTTTCCGCCCATCCACGCCTTGTCGCCCCCCGCGCGGGGGCGTGGATTGAAACGCCGCGACCATGGCCCTCTGCCCCGTCGTCAAGGTCGCCCCCCGCGCGGGGGCGTGGATTGAAACTGGTGGTGTTGGCGATTTAAGTGGATGGTGTGGAGTCGCCCCCCGCGCGGGGGCGTGGATTGAAACATGTGGGCCGCTCTGGAAAAGGATCACTCCGGAGGTCGCCCCCCGCGCGGGGGCGTGGATTGAAACAGCAAAATGTTATTGTTGCCAGACCAGGAAAACGTCGCCCCCCGCGCGGGGGCGTGGATTGAAACGAGAGGGAGATGCCCCCTCTGCCAAAAGGTTAGGTCGCCCCCCGCGCGGGGGCGTGGATTGAAACCTGACTGATTGCGGATTGTCGACAAACGCGCTTGCGTCGCCCCCCGCGCGTAGGCGTGGATTGAAACATTTACCGAGGAAGGTTGCAAAGAACACCTTCGTCGCCCCCCGCGCGGGGGCGTGGATTGAAACTACTACCCCCGCCCCGAAATCGGCAGGCGAAAGGGGTCGCCCCCCGCGCGGGGGCGTGGATTGAAACACCGCCGCGCTGTTCGGTTCCGGCGACTTGCCAGTCGCCCCCCGCGCGGGGGCGTGGATTGAAACTCCTGTACGGCTGACGATCCCCAGAATGTCCGGCGTCGCCCCCCGCGCGGGGGCGTGGATTGAAACTGTGCTCGACGTGGACATCAAGCCGGGCATAAAGTCGCCCCCCGCGCGGGGGCGTGGATTGAAACGGCGGACCAGGCGGAGTCCGAGCAGGTATCGAGTCGCCCCCCGCGCGGGGGCGTGGATTGAAACATGGCAGTGTTCGCCTACCTTCTCTGGCGTTATCGTCGCCCCCCGCGCGGGGGCGTGGATTGAAACCAGGCCTCCCAGTACCCTTTCAGGCCCAAGAGGGTCGCCCCCCGCGCGGGGGCGTGGATTGAAACTGGATGGTGTGCCCGATCAGGCATGTGGCGTGGCCGTCGCCCCCCGCGCGGGGGCGTGGATTGAAACAACCCCACGGCCAGTCGATCGGCGGCGCTATGATGTCGCCCCCCGCGCGGGGGCGTGGATTGAAACACCGGTAAGGCGCTGTTTGCGAACGATCACGCCTGTCGCCCCCCGCGCGGGGGCGTGGATTGAAACCGGCAGTCCTGTTGCACTTTTTCGTGCAATTATAGGTCGCCCCCCGCGCGGGGGCGTGGATTGAAACATGATCGTGTCCGGGTGCTTCGTGCCCGGTCTAGTCGCCCCCCGCGCGGGGGCGTGGATTGAAACTCGTCATCGCTTTCTACCACACTGAGTTTGCTTGGTCGCCCCCCGCGCGGGGGCGTGGATTGAAACATCAGCACCGGTCAATACTTCTTCGGATGGGTCGTCGCCCCCCGCGCGGGGGCGTGGATTGAAACCATAAATCAATCAACCTCAAAGGGTTTGCTGTGTGTCGCCCCCCGCGCGGGGGCGTGGATTGAAACACCGTGGAAACCGCGCTCCCTGGCTCGGCCTTCCGTCGCCCCCCGCGCGGGGGCGTGGATTGAAACACCATGGGTGGCGCCCAGGAAGGCGAAGGGGGTGTCGCCCCCCGCGCGGGGGCGTGGATTGAAACTCTTCCGGCATAATCACTCCACCGCAAATGACTGTCGCCCCCCGCGCGGGGGCGTGGATTGAAACACCAGGGTGAACGGGATCGCGGACACCGGCTCCGTGTCGCCCCCCGCGCGGGGGCGTGGATAGAAACCCGTTGCAGGAACATGATGGAGCATATTACTGGGACGCGACGACCGGCACCTGCTCCGGTGTTTGCTCCTCAATGACGACTGGTTCCAGTGTCTCGCTTGGTGTGCCAGGATCCTTCGGCCCGGTATCCAAGGGGACTTCCGGCATTGACTCTGGACTTTGGACTTTCGACTCGAGACTCACCATCACCACTCCCGGCGTTTCCTCCACGACCGGAGCAGACACCGTCACGGGTTCGGGCTGGGGCGCAGGCTTTGGCTCGATGATTATCACTGGCGTTGGCGTGACAACCGGTTCCGGTATGACGACCGGTTCTGCCGCCGGCACTGGCTCCGGCATTGGCTCCTCAATGACGACTGGTTCCAGTGTCTCGCTTGGTGTGCCAGGATCCTTCGGCCCGGCCTCCAAGGGGACTTCCGGCATTGACTCGGGACTTTGGACTTTCGACTCGAGACTCACCATCACCACTCCCGGCGTTTCTTCCGCGACCGGAGCAGACACCGTCACGGGTTCGGGCTGGGGCGCAGGCTTTGGTTCGATGACTGTCGCTGGCGTTGGCGTGACAACCGGTTCCGGTAAGACGATCGGCTCCGCAACCGGTACCGACTCCGGCATTGGCTCCTCAATGACGACTGGTTCCAGTGTCTCGCTTGGTGTGGCAGGCTCCGTCGGCCCGGTATCCAAGGGGACTTCGGGCATTGACTCCGGACTTTGGACTTTCGACTCAAGACTCGTCTCCCTCGCCTTCAGATATTCCGGGTAATAGAACGGAGTGTTTCCCAAGGCAACATGTCTGGCGGCTGGATCGGGTTGATACCCCATCTGGCGGACAATGGCGTGGATACGTTCCTGAGTGGTAGGGCTGATCCGGCGTGAATTACCATGGCCATTGAGGACGAGGGAGACAGTCGATTTGGCGACTCCCGCGGCCTTGGCAACGTCCATTATTAAAACCGGATAGCTCATGCAAAACCTGTATGGCATTATGTTTTATTGAAGTCAAGGGTCTTGATTCTTATGTACATAGGTCGGCTAACCTACCTGTAGTTGGATCTGTCTTCTGGTCTACGGTCTGTGGTCTGAAGTCTGTGGTCTTTTTTCTACTCTTGAGCCTACCCCCCCCAACACGGTACCTTCCTGCCCCATGCGAGCGTCTGTAAATTTGGTCAACTGCCCTGATTATGCCTCTGTCTCAGAGGCCTTGTCGCGCCTGATGGCCGGGTTGGGAGGGATTGGGCAGTTTGTCAAACCGGGACAGTCAGTTCTGATCAAGCCTAATCTCCTCTCTGATCATACCCCGGAGGATGCGGTGACCACCCATCCCGAGGTGGTGCGGGCTTTGATCCGGCTGGTGAAGTCCGCCGGTGCCACACCTTGGGTCGCGGATAGTCCTGCGATGATCGCTGATTTGCGGCGGGTCTGGGAACGGACCGGTATGGAGGCGGTGTGCCGCGAGGAGAATGCCCCGCTTGTGAATCTGGAGAAGGCGGGCTCTAAAAGTTTCGAGGAGAACGGAATCCGCTTCACTATTGCCAATCCGGTGCTGGAGGCGGATGCCATCATTACCGTGCCCAAGGTGAAGACGCACGTTCTGACGGGTTTGACCGGTGCGATGAAAAACCTGTATGGCACGGTTCCGGGATTGCAGAAGACGTCCTTTCACAAGATGTATCCTTACCCGCAGGACTTCGCCAAGCTACTGGTCGCCATATTCCGCCACGTGAAGCCGGTGTTGGCGGTAGCGGATGGGGTGGTGGGGATGGAGGGGAACGGGCCTTCCGCTGGGATCCCGATCCATTTGGGATTTCTGGCCGCCTCGGCGGATGCTGTTGCTCTAGATGTGGTGCTTTGCAGAACGCTGGGTCTTGAACCCAGAAATGTCATTCATCTGGAGTTGGCGCGTCAGGCTGGGTTAGGTTTTCAGGATTGGAGTCAGATCGATGTGGGCGGAGATATCGCAATCCGTGCCTTGGCACCACGGGAGCATCGCCTGCCTGCCACAGTGCCAATTCAATATGTGCCCCGCTGGCTCATCCGTCTGGTGGAGCCGTATATTTGGCATCGGCCAAGGTTTCTGCTAAACTGTATGTTTTGCGGCAAATGTGTGAAAGCCTGTCCGGCTGAAGCCTTGACCATATCACCCGGATATCAGCCGGTGCTGAATTCCAAGAAATGTATAGCCTGTTGTTGCTGTCACGAGATGTGTCCGGTCCATGCGATCGAGATGCAGCCGAGTCCGTTTTTCAGATTTGCACGGAAGTTTACCGCAGGACGGAAGCAGTAAACAGTGGGCAGTAAACAGTGGGCAGAGAGCAGCGGGCAGAGAGCAGCGGGCAGAGAGCAGTGGGCAGAGAGCAGCGGGCAGTGGGCAGAGAGCAGCGGGCAGTGGGCAGTGGGCAGAGAGCAGCGGGCAATAAACAGTAAAAATGAAATATAAGTTAAAACATCTTATTGAATACGGGTTTATCAGGGCCATGGCTGGTCTTGTGAATGTGCTGCCCTACCGGTTGGCACTGTTTGTGGGCTGGAAGTGGGCCTGGCTGGGATTTCATGTGTTGCGGTTCCGTCGGGCGGAGACGGATCGGCGGATTCGTGAAGTATTGGGTGACCGCTTCACCCCGTGTGAGAGGAAGCGGATTGCCTGGCTGTCCCTGCGCAATGTGATGTTCACGGCTGTGGATATCATGCGCACGCCTTTCACGACTCAGTCACAATTAGACAAAATTTCGGATTATAAACAGGCCATAGACCTTATGCTGACGCATCATAAAACCGGATGCGGTGGGGTTTTCGCCTTGCCGCACATGGGAGCTTGGGAACTTCCCGGGCGTGCCATGACGTTGCGAGGTGTGCCTTTTTTCTCTGTGGCCGGTAAGCAGCGGAACCCATTATTTGATCACTATTTGAACACCACCCGCGAAAAATCCGGGATGCCTATCCTGATGAGAGGTGCCTCAACCCTGAAGGATATCATCAGGCGGTTGAAGGCGGGGCAGATGCTGGCAATTCTGCCGGATGTGCGAATGAGAACCGAGGCGGTGAAGGTCAGGTTTCTGGGAAAGGAAGCCAATATCGGAGGCGGGATGGCGATGTTCGCGCGGCATGCCAATGTGCCCATTTTTCCCGTTATTGTCACGCGGGTGGGCTGGGCAAAACATGTGGCGCATATCTATCCTCCCATCTGGTCTGATCCCGCCTTGGACAAGGATGCTGATATCCAGCAGATGAGCCAGAAGGTTATGGATATTGTGTCTGAAGCCATCATGGCCCAGCCGGAGCAGTGGTTTTGGTACAATAAGCGCTGGGTATTGGAGCCGGTGGAGAATAGCGGGGAGCGGGGAGCGCCGAGCGCCGAGTGAGTTGCAGGGGGAGAATAGCGGGGAGCGGGGAGCGCCGAGCGCCGAGTGAGTTGCAGGGGGAGAA
>JBAWZF010000031.1 GCA_037143175.1 bacterium | reverse complement strand
GGGATGGGGAGGGTGTTCGGCATGTGGCGGTTTCCTTTCTTTCTCGATTGCAGTCGACAGGTTTCGTTTAATTTACCGTCTTCAGCCCGATCGCCTGCAGTCCTTCGCGCAGGCGTTGCACCTCGGCTTGTGGCAGCGGGCGCACGGGCCGGCGGAAGACCGGGCTGGAGATCCCGCCCAGCAGCCACTTGGCCACCTTCATGCGTTGGTGCGCGCCACAACCGGGTTCGCCGAAGTTATAGATCAACCGGGCCAGCGGCGCAACGGTCTGCTGAGCTTTCTTGGCGCGGGGCAGATCGCCTTCCAGGCAGGCATGTACCAGTTCAACCATGAGCTCGGGAGCAAACCCGGCGAACCCGATCAGGGCGCCGTCGCCCGCCTCCAGCAGCGTTGGCAGCAGGTACTCATCGTGGCAGGTGATGATGCTCAGGCCCGGACGGGCGGCCTTGAGCTGCTCGTAGTCCCAGAGCCAGCGGGCCATGTCGCGTGTGCCCATCTTGATGCATTGGACCCGCGGGATCTTCACCATCTCCAGCATTTCCTTGAGCGTGTAGCCAGCCTTGGTCCAGGCCGGATACTGGTGGATGACGATGTCGATATCCGCGCCCTCGGCCACGTCGGCGATGAACCCGATGGCTTCGGCGCTCGTGCGGCCGAACCGCAGCCAGTGGTGGGGCGGCATCAGGAGGATGCCGTCCGCGCCGGCTTCCTTCGCCGCGATGGCATGGTCGATGGCCGACAGGTTGCCCTCACCACAGACGCCGCTGATGACCTTGAGGCTCCTGCCGCTCTTCTTCACCTCTTCCGCCACGATACGGGTGACCGTCGCCCGCTCGCTCTCGCGCAGGCTCATGATCTCGCCGGTGTGGCCGTTGGGCACGAGGCCCTTAAGGCCCGGAACCACGGCCAGGTCGCGAATGTAGGCGCGCAGGCCGCCTTCATCCATCGATTCGTCTTCATGAAAAGGACATAGGGTCGCGGGGAATACGCCCATCCAACGATGCTCTCGATACTTACTCATTCGCATGTCTCCTTGTGTTATCGAATCCTTGACTACCATGGATAAGCCGAAGTATGTGCTAATAAGCGTGGCATGGGTATGGCATATTGTGCTTTCACTCATTTGGCATTTTGTGCTATTTTCTCGGCATGGACTGGAACGGTATCGACGTACGCATTGACTGGACCCGCTGCACGCGGCGGCGGTGGCCGGCGATGGCGCGGTTGGACTTCTCGCCGCAGGAACGGCGCAAACGGCGCAACGTGCTCCTCTACTGGTGGGCCGGACGCGGCGAGCGGCGGCTGCCTACCGGACAGGTGCCGATCCACGCCGGGTTTTGTCACTGGTCGCGGCCGGGGTGGACCTATGAATGCTCGCAAAGCCCCCGCAATCCGCTGGGCGTGACGGCGATCCACTTCGACCTGCTCGATGCGCAGGGCCGGGTCATCCCCCCGGACTCGGCGCACCTGCCGCCGGAGCAACTCACCGTGCGGTCCCCGCGTCTCGCGGAGGAGGTCACCCGCTGGATCGCCGAGCGCGCCATGGACGCCCGCGCGGGAATGGCCCTGCCGCCGGAACTCGAGACGGCAGCGAACAGCCTGCTGCGCGGGTTGCTGATCAAACTCACGCACGACACCCCCTTAATCCCCGGACCGCAGGCCGCCGAGGAACCCGTGGCCTGGCGCCGGTTCACGGCCCACATCCAGGAACACCTGCACGATCTGGGCGGAGTCAACCGACTGGCGGAAAAGGCCGGCTACACGCGCAGCCACTTTTCGCGGTTGTTCAAGACCCAGACCGGCCTCAGCCCCCGGCAATACGTGATCAACGCCAGGGTCGTACTGGCCAAGGAGTTGCTACGCGGGACCACTTTGAGCGTCAGCGAGGTGGCTAAGCGTGCTGGCTACGGCGACATCTTCCTCTTCTCCAGGCAGTTCAAACGGACTGCGGGACTAACGCCTTCCGCCTACCGGTCCCGCGCCCGCGAGTAATCACCGGATTGTGGGTCAGGGACTCCAGGGACACCTGCCGTGCAAGTCGTTGGATATCAATAATCTCTTTTCGGACCTGACATAGCTCGAGGCACCAAGTCAGAGAGGTAATTCCACAGAGAAAACAATTAATAGCGGCCATAGCGCTGGATGGCGGCCATCAGCAGGCGCATGCCGGTCAACCGGCTACCGTTGTTGATGGAGCCTGCTGCGGCGAATCGCAATCCGCGTTTTACTTTAGCCTGCTCGAAATCGCGAAGGAACTCGGCCACCATATTGGCCTCCTCGTTCCGGCTGAAGGTAAACGGCGCCAGTTGCCCGTCAATCACAGCGTTCGGACAGTATTGACGAATCTCTGCAACTGTCAGGGTCGGGCCGAAATTGGTTCCCTTGAGGTCCAATTCCGAGAGCAAGGGCAGCAGGTGGCCCATGTTTGAATCGCTATGCTGATAACGCCAGTCCTCGGGTTTCGGCGCATACCGGGCAAAAACGGCTCTGTGGATCGGCATGGCAAACCACTCGTATATCTCTGCATTAAAGAGGCAGCAATTATCATCCGCCCACCCCCACCCTTTCGGCGCAGTATCCGGCGTGAATCCCGCCTCCTCGTCAATCACCCGCGCCCGCTCCAGAATGGCCCGCTGGATCAGGTCACCAAATCGGCGCATCAGGGCGGGATCATCAAAGAAGAGAAACAACATATTTTCAATGCCATACACGGAACAGGCAAACGTGCAGGGACCACGCTGCCATCGATAGAGCGGCAGCTTCACACCCAGGGCGTCCAGACGACGTTTCTCATCAGACCAGTTATCGGGCAGCAGAAAATCATGTAAATGCTCCAGTCGCTGCTCCACACGATCCAGGAGCCTTACCAGTTCACCCGGGGTGCTGGCTGACTGCTTTAGCCACCATGACCCGGTCGCGCCTCCTTCCCAAACATTTTTGGATTCGAAGATATCATTCAAGCCCTTGACTTCCGGGCATTGTAAAGTCCGGTCGACAGACTTTTCGGTAAGCAGGCGACGTCCCACGATTTTTTCAGACAGATCGTTGTAGCGCCGGCTCAAGTCGAGCGCCCATGCTTCGTCCGTGTACTGGAAGCGCCACCAATCCTGCGCCACCCCCAGTTCATCAAACACACATTCCCAGTTGCAGATCGCTCCGAGGGGAATCTGTGGGATATCGGCGCCAAAGGGATCCTTATTCGCAACTTCCTGATCGGCCCAGAAACGCTCGATATCAACCGGGGCCAAACCGCCATTGGCCTTTGTATCGGCCAACAATTGATCGACCTGCTGCCGCTGTTCCGCCGTTGCCTGTTCGTATGCACCCATGACTGAATCCTCCTGCTTCAACTTATTAAGACGTATACTACTATGTCATAATACTGCTTGTTGACGCCATAATCATGTCATATTAGGATTTAACCATGTCAATTAATGATATTTCTGCGACTGAGGCACGGTTCACGGCGACGTCGCAAAGTCAAGCGGCGCCAGCGTGCATGAGTTTTCCCGGGTGCGGACGCTTCTACCTCACCAATCTCACCCTGTTCGAGAAACACGAGGGATCTACAAGGCAGCGCGAACATCGCCATGAGGTATTTCATCTCGTGCTGTTTTGTCAGGCGGACAACGAGATGATCCTGGAGGGGCGCAAGATTCCGACCCGTCGCGGGCTCTGCCTCCTCACGGCTCCCGGTGAGGCGCACTGCTTTCTCCCCCGCAGTAAAGGGATTACCCGTTATCATGCCATCACCTTCGCCTACGAAGGTATGGAATCGCCGCCATCGTGGCTCTCACTCCTGAACCATTACACAGGAATTCCCCTGCGGAACGCCCCTTCGGTGATCCAGATGCCCGAATCCGCCATGCTCACGCTTCCGCCCCTTCTGGCCAGTCTTCGCGACACCCTGTCGTCATCCGGCCCCATACCTGTCTTGAATCTCCACCTGGGCGTCCTGCAGTTGTTCGCGTTTATTGCAGGTGTTCTGGGCGGACAACAATTGCCCGGCACCCCGGCGATGCGATCCCCTGAAGTCAGCGCCCACGATTATCTTGATGCCCATTACACCCGAGCGGGCGGACTGGCGGCAGTAGCCGCCCGGGCGGGAGTGACTCCCGCACATCTCGGACGACTGTTCAAGCACCGTTACGGCGTTTCTCCCGGCCGCTACCGCGACGAGCTTCGTCTCGACGCCGCGCGCAATCTGCTGCGCCAGAGCGACCTCCTGGTGAAGGAAATCGCCTTCCAGACGGGATATTCCGACGCCTTCACCTTCTCCAAGGCATTCCGCCGCCATTGCCACTGCACTCCCCACGCCTATCGTTCACACGGCTCCAAGGAGCGAAGTGCCGGTATTCCCCTCTCAACCCGGTCATGACATGCGCTTCCGCCGGTAGTCTGTTGAACTCACCGCCATCTGCGATAGTGTCAGGGAGCGGGCCGAAACCATCGCCGCCGCACAACACTGCGCGGCCTATACCGATCATCGCGCCCGTCCCCTGTCACACTGAAATCTTTGATGGGATTTAGAATCAATTTCGTTTTCAGTTCATGGTTACGTTTATGGTTACGATTTGATGCGCTCCTGCACTCACGGTAATCTCATTCCCGACCACACGAGGTACCCCCGAATTCTTTATCGGCTTCTCATTCAGATCGATATACTTCGAGTCCTTCACCTTTCGCCATAAACGGATCGTGTCGGCCCACCTTTGCCCCGTCGGATTCCATAGCCGGATAACCAGCCCCCCCCCCTGCTCGGCCGGCTTTATCGAAGACAGCACCAACCTTCCCGCTTTCACCTCGATAAAACTCTGCGTCGCTGGTTCCTTACCCGTCATCGCCGGGTATCCGGATGGCCGGGATCCGGTCTGACGACTAATGATGCCTGCCTGAATTTTAGCGAGTTCACGCATGGCCTCGGCGCGTGGCAATACGCCACCAAACGGCATGAGTGCAAAACGATGGATAATTAGCCCACGTTCCAACCCATCCGATTCTCCGCTCGTCCCTACAGTCTTGCGGAAGGAACGCAGCAACGTGATCTGCATCGTCCGACGTCGGTCATCAGCCACACCGCCCTCGTGCAGTCCACCCGCCGAGAGAAAGGCCAGCCCACGCCTTCCCGCCGCCACGGACTGCATCCCCAGGAATGGCTTCTCCGCCTGCTCCATCTCCTGCCAAGTGGACGTCGCGGCATCTACCCGGATTTCCCGCTCAACGAAATCGAAAGGATGGTGCGCCAAGTACGTCTTAGCCCCCGCACAATCCGTAGGTAACAGCACCTTCAGCCGGTGATCCTCGACCGTGTTATCGATATGCGTCTCCACATCCACAACACGGGCACCACGCCGTAATGAAATCTGGCTGGAGACGATCAGCGGAACCTGTTCAATTACAGGCCGCTCCAAGGCGTGGTCGTAGCAGGCCGGGACCATCAGGGTCACCGTTACGCGGAACGACACGATCTCAGGCCCGTCATAAACCACGGCTACCTGCGCCGCACTGGCCGTTGATAGCCGTTGTTCATCGTTAAGCGAATGCCCGTGAAACCAGCCGTCACCAACCTCACTTCGATCCTCGAAGATTAACAGATCCGTATACGACTGACCGGTAACCTTGTCCGTGAGCGTGAGTGTCCCGTTGGATGCGATCGCAACCGCCAGATACTCGTTTTCTGCCGAAGTCGGTCCGGTGCGCAGGGTCCCCACGCTCCGTACCGGCATCGGGGACGGCTTGACACGAAGCGAAACAAAGCCGCAGGCGGGAAGTTCAACCCGTGCGGCAACCGTGTAGCGTGTGAAATCGCCGTCACTAATGAAACAGAATCTGGCAAACCGCGAGCGTTCGCTGGTTTTGGGAATAAAGGCCAACCTCTGATACGGAACGGTGTTGCCTGCGGCATCCTCCAATACGAATGTTTTAAGCCGTTGAGTATTGAATCCGTCGGCAGAATCCGTCGGCCAGTCGGTCGGTAGATCCACATCAAACGTCACAGCTTCATCCCTTGTAGTCGGCAGGGCATTCACAAGCGTGAGCGTAAACTCGTCTTTAGCCCGAGCAAGATCGCCGCACCCTGCCGTCAATGCGCCTAACGCCTGTACCCGCAACTGCTCTCCCAGCACTCGCGCCTGATCGTAGCGGTACATCATATCGCGATGAACTTGATCGATGGAGCAGCCACAGATAGAATCATGCGCATGATTGAGCAACACATTGCGCCAGGCCACCCGGAGGTGCTGTTCAGGCATGTTTGCCCCGTTCAGATTGGCTATAGCAACCAGGGGTTCAACCCATTTCTCGAGCAGATTCTGACAGGTATCATTAGCCTGCTTCATCCGTACCCGCGCCGAGACACAGTTGGGGATCAGCCACAGATAGGGCGCTTTGTTCTGACTGGGTTCGCGCAGTTCTCCCCGGCGTAAGGGCAGCGACCGGGCCGTGCGACGTGCCTCCTTGAAAAACTCCGGAAGCGTGGAGTGATGCGGCCGCACTTCCGGACAAGCCGCACGGATGAGCCGGAGATATCGCTTAACCTCTGAAGCGGGAGCAATGTGGTCCATCGCATCCATCAGGCATAGGGTTTTTCCGTTGGCACGGCTCATCTCGTGGCGCACATAGGCGGCCATTTCCTTGCGGCAATGCTTTTCACGAACGGCTGTGACCGCATCCGCGTCATCACCGGCCGCCATCAGATCCGCTCCGAATTCTTTCATTCCGCTGGTCAGAAAGGTGTCAACCTCCATCACCGTGCGCGGCACTGCCAGCGCGCCATATCCCTGCAAATCCTGCAATTTGAAGGTGAAACAACGGGAACCATCCGGTGCCTCCCACGTGAAAAACATGGGGGTAGTGGATTCGTTGGTGCCGCGGCCAAGAAGCACGTCGCGCATGCCAAATCCTGCAAAAATCTGGGGCAATTGTGAAGGATGCCCGAACATGTCGCACACAAACCCCACCGGCATGGGCTCCACGCCCCACTCGCCCGCAATCCGGCGTCCAAGTAACAGGTTGCGGATAAGGGCCTCATCTCCGACGCAGAACAGGTCGGGCATGGTGAACCACGGCCCGATCAGGATCCGCCCTTCGCGAATCAGCGAGGCCAACCTCCCCCGGTTCTCCGGTCGGATTTCAAGATAGTCGTCCAACACACAAGTTTGCCCGTCGAGATGAAAATACCGAAAATCAGGGTCACGCTCCATCAGGTCGAGCAATTCATCCATCAAACGGACCAAGAGAAACCGGTATTCCTGAAAAGGGCGGTACCACTCCCGATCCCAATGGGTTCCTGAAATATAATGAGCATCGTAAGTTATCGTTTTTTTCATGATTGTCTCCGGGTCATGTTCCTTCTTCAATTCGTATTAAGAACGGTCTATTCGATGGCCGCCTCGGCCATGGCCTGTACATTCGCGGGAGGAACATTCGGCAATAACGCCTCATGACTGGGGCTGACAATCAACCCGGGTCCCAACAGCTTTTTGACACGCCGCACCTCAGCTTTGATGTCATCAGGTGTTCCATGCACCAGCAAATGCTGGGTGTCGATACCGCCCATAAAGGCGATCTGCCCCTTAAAGTCACGCGCCAGCGTTTCGGCATCCATGTTATGGGCCAACGCCTGCAACGGATGCAGGCAGTCCACACCGGACTCAACAAGCCGGCCAATCACACGATGAATAGCACCGCAGGAATGCAGGATAACTTGATACCCCCACCGGTGTCCCTGCTCCGTAAACCGCTTAAACCAGGGCATGATAAACTCGTCAAACTGCTCGGGACCGCAAATTAAATCCAATTGCGTGCCAAAATCGTTGCCGAAGAAAAACCCATCCAGCCGGTTTCCCGCGAGCTTGAAAAACCGCTCATTGGCCTCGTAATAAAAGCCGCAAACCCGATCGGTAACGGCATGAACCACATCCGGGTTCGTGTACATCTTCACCATGTAATCTTCCATGCCGAACAGATCCATGATGTTGTGATAAAAACAGGTCCAGAACCCGCTTGCCCGGTATACCTCACCGGCATTGTCCAACGCCGCCAGACAGGTATCGAAGTTCAGATAATCCGGATTGGGCCAGGGGTAATCCTCGACCTCACGAACATCCTCGCAGTTGGCGAATGGCCCAGCTTGTCCATGTCTCTCCTTTTTCAATCCTGCGTCAAACATGCCATGTCCTTGTGGATCACGATAGACATCAGGGAAAAACTGAGGGCAAATCCAACGCAAATCATCACCGAGTTTCTGCCGTAGTTCCTCCTCTGTGCTGGTGCCAAAATAGTGATGATAGATCGGCCAGGTCGCCGCATCAGGATTCCCCATCCAGAATCCACAACGATCCGCAGGCTCCCCAGCAATTATGGCTTTGATTCTTTGTCTGCTGTTCATTTTGTGCATGATATTTTCTCCTTTAAAATCTGTACCACCCTGGGGGCACCGCCATGGAGTTGAACCCGCCCAACTCCTTCACCGTCGCAACTCCAGGGGCCCCGTCCTTCGAAGCGCAGGCCAAACGCCTGGATCAATTCCCCATCAGCAAGGCACGCCTGAATGCTTCCATTCTTCACACGGCGGATCCAGCCGGCGCGGCCGATGAAATGGATCGCACTATCCCAAGGGATCGGGGTCAGCCCTCAAACGATAAACCTTTCGCTAGTTTCGCTTTTTGCCGTAGTCCACCGAGGAGACCTTCGATATGATCCACCCGACCAGCGAGCATTTTATCCGTCTTTAGCGCCTGCTCCAACCGCTTCAACTGGAAACTGACCGCCGCCCCTGTGCCGACACCCATGAGACCAGCAACATTCCGCTGACTTAGGCCGCCGTACTTGCACAACATACCCGCGCAACGCCTCTATCTGTTCCGGCAATGGCAACCGCTTCACGGCCCCCACCCTCCATCTCTACGGCATATTTCGACAGCCGGTCCAGAAACCGCTCCCGATCCGCATCATCGCTAAACACCTTCCGCCGCTCCACCCCGCGGATCACCACGTGATAGATCGCTCCCTCATATTCTACCCTCAATTTCCTTACCATGTCTCAACGCTACCCTCCTCAACCCCCTTAGCGCAACTATATTTACCGTTTGAGGGCTGACTCCGCGGTGCCGACTCCGCGGTGCCTTGACTCCGCGGTGCCTTCCGCCTGCCCTTACGGGGCACGGCGTCCGGAAAAGGCGGCACGCAAACGACGATCGGACGAACTTTTTTGACGGCGAGTTTCAGGAGGTCCAATTTGTCGGGAAATCGCCTTGCGGAGCGCACGACTTTGCTGCCACTCTTCCCATGTCCAGGAGACCTTAAAGACCAGCATTGATTTCATTTGATATCTCCTTCTTAAATTGGCAATTGCCCTTGCCTCTACATCCGGTCGCGGATATACGGCCGTCAGGACACGCTCGACTAACGCCAATTCGACTGGCAGGATACTGATTTTTCCATAGGGTGTATCGATTTCCCGATAGGGTGAAACGGCTTCATTCTCGACGAAACCCAAAAGATCAACAAACAAGCCAGCCACCATCCAGCTCCGGGGCCCACCCGTAGCATCAAGTTGCCCCATAACTTCCTGAGCAACACGCAAAGGAATCGGGGTGAGTGACCGGCGGCAAAAGTCCACATCACCGGACATGTAGTCCCCCTCTGTATAGAATTCCACCGCAGAGCCACCTACAACAACAAGATCCCAACCGGCCTCCTTGAATACGGTCGTCACCAATCCGGAAAGTTTCATCGCCTTTTCAAGCAGATCCTGAGTGGATTGAATGTCAACCAACGCCTTTTTTATCATTTTCACGTTGATAAACTAACACTCAGACTGCTTATCCGCAACGGAAACCCGAACAGTGTGTTACCTCACAACCCTCACGGTAGAGGCGCGCTGAATCAAACTGGGCTCCAATTTTATCCGCCATGGCTGCTCAATCAGGACATTCCGGTGATTCCCATTATCGGGTCGCTCGATGTTGGCCACCTGACTGAAGATCTCGGAGCCACAGAAATAAAACTCACTGCGGCAGAGGTGGCGTGGCTGGCAGAGGGTTCGGTAACCAGCCGCGCGAACGCAGTTCTTTCTCCATAAACTCCGCCAATACCTTGTGTCCTGCTGGTGCCGGATGCATATAGTGAACGAGATATTCGGGAGGATACTGAGTCTCAGAGATCCGCTCATGGGTGTTAAAGTACGGCACACCCACTTCTTTACAGATCTCCACCGCCTCGCGTTGCATAGGCCCGAACACAAGTACATTGAACCGATGTTTGCGGCTTAACTCCATGATCTCGGCGAAACACTGTTTTACCCCGCTAATATCTGTTCCGCCTTTAAAATATTCAGGGACATTGCCCTCCTTATATTCACGCATATCGCTAATGCGATTTAAGGCAATCTCAGCAAATTTCTGGCGGTTAAAAACGAGGTAGTAGAGGAAAGAAGTATTTTTCCGGCTCCATTGGCTTTTTTGGGGAATGAAAAAAGGGTAGTTAAAATCATTGTCGCACCAGCCAATCACGACAATATCCGGGGCAAATGCCAGCGCCCGGCACTTCAGCATTTCGAGCTCAAGCTGGGTGTTATAACCCGGCACCCCGAAATTCAAAACTTCATAGACGCGGCCATCGCCCCTCGCATTAAGCTGACGGCCCAGAACCGCCATATAGGGATCCTCCTGCTCCACATCCCAACCGAACATGCCGGAATCACCCAAGCCGACAATCCGGAACGTGTTCGTCCCCTTGGCCTCCGGGTATTCCCGGACATCACGCATGCCAGAACTATTAATTCGAACCCAGTGGTGCCCGAAATCCATCACCAGCCGGGGTTGTAACTCATAAACCAGTCCCGGGAATGAACTCCGCCTGACAATGGCCGCCAGAGGATGGGAACTGCTGATCGTCTCTTTGGTCAGTTTAGAAGAAATTGCATCCAATCGATCCAGTGACTGACTTTCCTGGGTTCGCTTTAGAATGACCCGCAGCCCGACTTCCGCCACCAGAAATGCCAATGCCGTACTAAACGCACATAACACTAAACGTCCTGAAAAGACAAACCACTGCCGCCGACTATAATTCAACCCATACCGCAAAAAGAACCAACCAAACCAACCACAAAAAACCAGTCCAAACCGGGGTTGAGGATGGGTGGCATGAATGACACGACTCAACGGTCCCCCTTTGATGGCCATGAGCATCAATACCGCGACATTAACAAGGCTCAAAAGCAATAGCCCCCAGGCCAGTACCCGCCCCCATCGTGATTCGCCAAATTTGTGCAACCCGCTGATTACAGAACTCATGCCCGCTCCTTCGTTCATAATGTAGCTGGCAAGATAACCAAGGCCAGCGACTTTGACCATCTGGAATTCGCCCCACCCGATCCTCTCCTAATAACAGGACCACGATTTACAAACGCCTACTGTGCCCCACCATGACTTCAGGCAAAGAATTCCTTGAATTATCCGCCAAACTCCAGTATACCATGCGCCTGTTTGATTCAAGGATCAGCTAAATCAGGATCCGGATCACGAAGGGAAGGTGACATTACACGTGGCTCAAGTCAAAATTAGACGCGGCGAAACCGTTGACAAAGCTCTGCGGCGCTTGAAGAAAATTATGGATAAGGAAGGCATTATGAAGGAAATTCGTGCCAACCGTTATTTCGAAAAGCCCAGCGAGCAACGCCGACGCAAGGCAGCCCGTGCCCGCGCACGCGCGGCGTACAATATCGCCTGATTCAATTAATGAATCTCTGAAAGCTCCCTGGATTTCCAAATTCAGGGAGCTTTTTTTCTGTTAGCCCATGATCTTCAGCCTGACAACTCGTTGGAATGCCCGCCGGCATGAAACCGGCGAGGCCATGCTTGAGGAAATTCTCGACCTCGGGTTTGATCATGTCGAATTAGGCTTTGATCTCACCCCGAATCTGGTCTCCGGTGTACGTAGTATGGTCGCCGCCGGCCGCGTAAAAGTGGATAGCCTGCACGCCTACTGTCCGCTCCCTCCCGTTCCCTTCCCTTCGCCTGAACCTTTTACCCTCTCGGCTTCTGATCCCAATATCCGCGCCAACGCCTTGCATTATCTTGAAAACACCATCCGCTTCGCCGCCGAAATTGGAGCCCGCGTCGTGGTGGTTCACGCTGGCAATGTGGAAATGAAAATGTTCTCCCCGCAGCTTGTGGAGTTGACAGCAGCCGGGCGTCAATATGATGAGGATTATGAGAAGATCCGGATGCAACTTATTGTCGCCCGCGAGAAAGCGGTGACGGCTCAACTCCCCCATCTCTACGCCGGCATCGAACGCCTGATGCCCCTGCTTGAAGAAACCCAACGCACACTGGCTTTCGAGATTCTGCCGACCTGGGAGTCGATCCCCACTGAGGTCGAAATGGAACGTCTCTTGTCGCATTACAACTCACCCCGACTCCGTTGCTGGCTTGATATGGGGCATGGGCAGATCAGGGAAAATATCGGATTGATCAGCCATGCCCGCTGGGCGAAACGATTACGCCCCTGGCTCGCCGGCATGCATATCCATGATGTCCGCCCACCCGCCACCGACCACCTGATGCCGCCAGCGGGAGCCACTAAATTTGAATTGTTTAAAGAAGTCGCCCAGGATGATATCATCCGCGTGCTTGAACCCTCCCCATCAGTGGCCGCCGAGGACATCGCGGCAGGGCTGAAAATCATTCAAACCGCCTGGGCGAAAACGTGAAAAGTGAGACGTAAAAGATGAGAGTCATCGTATGAAAATATTAGTTACAGGGGCCTGTGGATTTGTCGGCAGGCATTTAATCAATGAATTGACCTTCAACGGCCATGAGGTGATAGGCCTGGATATCGGAAACACACCCGCCTGGTTAACGTCCTCAACTTATGTTTCAGCCAATATTACGGATGCCGAAGCAACTGATAAAGCCGTGAATGAGGCCCATGCCGATGCCTGTATTCATCTCGCGGCATGGGCCTTTGTCCCCTCCGGCATAGGCGACCCGGCCAAAATATTTGATATCAATCTTGCGGGCACCACTCATGTTTTGGAGGCATTCCGCAAAACATCTTCCCAAGCCCGCATCCTGTTTATCTCCACCTCTCATGTATACGGCATGCGCACTCGATCCGCCCCTATTCATGAAGACGAATTACTCGGCCCGGATACCTTCTACGCCATCTCCAAGGCTGCTGCCGATCAGATTTGTCTGCTCTACGCCAAACAATATAAAATGAACGTCCTCGTCGCCCGTCCGCATAACCACATCGGACCGGGTCAGTCACCCAAATTTGCAATTGCCTCATTTGCCAGGCAAGTCGCTGCCATCCGGGACGGAGCCCCCCCATCCATGAAAGTCGGCAATCTCGATAATCGGCGCGACTTCACCGATGTTCGTGACATTGTCCGCGCCTACCGTCTTCTCATTGAAAAAGGAAATGTGGGTAAGGCCTACAACATCGCCTCCGGTCATGAAGTCCGGGTAGGGGACGTGCTCACCCGCCTCTGCGAGTTAGCCGGCGTGAAACCTGATATCAGCCGGGACCCGGCCTTCTATCGCCCGACCGATGAAAATCCGACTCTCAATACGGACAGAATCCGTCACGATACCGACTGGGCCTCCATCATCCCCCTGGATCAAACCCTAAGCGACATCCTGAATCAACCATGAGCAAAGTAAGCCAGACTTTTTCAACCGTTCTGAAGCTCGGCATTGCTGTTGCTGTGCTCGCCTTTATTTTCAAAAAGATGGACATGGGCCAACTGAAAACGACCCTGCAATCCACAGCGGGCGAATGGCCCTGGTTGCTGGGTGGATTTCTTCTATGTCTTCTGCCAGTCATGTTGTGCATGGCCCGCTGGAAAATGATCCTCGACGCACAGGACATGAAACTCGGCTGGCGCCGGGTCAACTCAATCTTTTTTATCGGGCTTTTTTTTAACTCTTTTATGATCGGTCCTACGGGCGGGGATCTTGTTAAAGCCTATTATACCGCGCGGGAGACCAATCACAAAAAAACGGAAGCGGTCTCCTCCATCTTGATTGACCGGATCATCGGCTTATTGGTCATAGCACTCATCGTCGGAGTGATGATTCTGACCCGCTGGGATTTCTTTATGGCCCAGGCCGTGTCCCGCGTCTATGCCTGGCCGGCATTAACCGCCTGCGCCATCCTACTAGGCGGCAGCATCGTGGCGTTTAGCGTCCATCTTTTTGAAGTTTTCCCCTGGATCAAAAAGTGGAATCATATCCGACTCGTAGGCAATGTTCTGGAAACAGTTGAACGGGTCTATAACGCATTTTATGTATGCCGGGCCAACCCGCGACTTTTGCTGCGCCTGGCGCTCACCTCAGTGGTGGTTCAAATCTCATTTGTCGGGGTGGGTTGGTGTGTGGGTAATGCGCTGGGGATTAACGTCACCTTTCTTGACTACCTTTCCTTTATTCCGATGATAGGCTTGATTAGCGCTATTCCTCTTACACCGGGCGGCACGGGAATAAGGGAATTTGCTTCCATCCAACTCTGGTCGACACTTGGCGTCACCAACGATAAAGCCCTGTTACTCGCCTTCATCCCCTTTATTTTCATGCTGATCTGGGGACTCCCTGGCGGCATTCTCTTCCTTCGCCAGGGGGCAGTTAAGCCAGTGAACAGTGAGCAGTGAGCAGCACCGTCCCGGCCTCATCCAAATCGCGGCCGATCGAGATCACGCCTTCCTCATGCCCGGCCATCACGGCTAGTTTCCGCTGAGACAGGTCGGTTTCACGATAAAGGCGAAGAATCTCGCGGGCCATTTCAGGGGTCCCATATGCCACATCAGGAGCTGTTGTAGGCACGGTATTAAGGAGACGGCGCCAGAAATCAAGATGATGCACATGAATCACCGCCCCGATCGCCGGATCGGCCTGATAAAATGCCGCATGCGTCATGCATTCCGCGGAAGGCGTCGTAAGCGAAGATTCCGCCCGAAAATCAACGGCATTACGCTCCAAATCAACATGCACAATCTCCGTATAGTGCTGCGAACCAAGATGTTCCAATCCACCCGTTCGTGTTGCAGTGATCATAAAGCCTCCGGCTGACCGGGTGCTTATGTTACCATATCCGATCCCTTTCAATTCACCCTCCTGATACATACCGATCAACTGGAGGATGAAAAGCCGCTCTCGCCAGAGATTTAGCGAAGCCAGAATTGCAGGCGGAAAGGCCATCGACTCAATAAAATGCGGGGAAAATTTAAAATATCCTTCTTTTGGCTCTTTGATCATGTGACATATTAACCAGTTTTTCCTTGATTCTCAACGTCTATCACCTCATAGTGCGCGCGATTTTACCCGGGAAAAGTTCACGGGTAGTGTATTCTTTTTTGAGGAACTCATTATGGCTGACGACAAGATTGGATTATCGCAGATTCGAAACATCGGAATTATGGCGCATATTGACGCGGGTAAAACCACGTGCAGTGAGCGTATTCTTTTCTACTCCGGTAAAACCCACAAAATCGGTGAGGTTCATGATGGTGCCGCCACGATGGACTGGATGGACCAGGAGCAGGAACGCGGAATTACCATTACCTCCGCCGCCACCACCACGCACTGGCGCGAACATCGCATTTCCCTGATCGATACCCCAGGGCATGTTGACTTCACGGCTGAAGTTGAACGCAGTCTGCGCGTGCTGGATGGGGCCGTGGCTCTTTTCTGCGCCGTGGGCGGTGTTCAACCCCAGTCTGAACAAGTCTGGCGCCAGAGCGAAAAATACAGCGTTCCAAAAATTGCATTCATTAACAAAATGGATCGCACAGGCGCTGATTTCTACGGCGTTGTTGAAAAAATCCAGAGGATCCTGGGCGCCAACGCCGTTCCGATCGTCATTCCGATTGGTAAAGAAGAAGCCTTCTCAGGCATCATCGATCTGATCAAGATGAAGGAAATTAATTACAACGAACAGGATCGCGGCCAGACTTGGACGGAAGACCCCATCCGGGATGACCGCCTTGAAGAAGCCAAGAAATGGCGCGCTTTCCTCGTTGAGAAATGCGCCGAGCAAAATGACGTGCTTCTTGAGAAATTCCTTGAGACCGGCGACCTGTCGGAAGAAGAAATCATGGCCAGCATGCGAAGGGCGACCATTGACCGCAAGGTGATCCCCGTTTATTGCGGCTCTGCTTTCAAAAACAAAGGTGTTCAGCGCCTTCTGGACGGTGTCGTCGACTTCCTTCCCTCCCCTGCGGACATTGCCCCGGTGATCGGACGCGTGGGCGAAAAGGAAGTGCACCGGATCCATTCCGAAAACGAGCCTTTCTCCGCGTTGGCCTTTAAGATCGCGGCCGACAAGCACATGGGGAAAATCGTTTTCATTCGAATCTATTCAGGCTCAATCACCTCAGGCAAGCCGGTGTATAACAGCACTCAGAAAAAAGAGCAGCGCATCGGCCGTCTACTGCGAATGCATGCCAACCGGCAGGAATCCATTGATATCGCCCGTTGCGGTGATATCGTGGCCGCGGTCGGTTTGCAGCAAACCAAAACCGGGGACACCTTATGCTTCGAAGACGACTCCATCGTCCTTGAGTCCATTGAGTTCCCCGCCCCCGTCATTTCCATCAGCATTAAGCCTGAGAGCCGGGCGGATGATGAGAAATTGAGCCATTCTCTCCATGCTCTCGCGGATGAAGATCCTACTTTCGTGGTCAGTTTTGATGACGAAACAAAGGAAACCATCATCGCAGGTATGGGTGAACTTCATCTGGAAGTGCTTGTTGAGCGCATGAAACGTGAGTACGGCGTGGTGGCCCAGGTAGGCCGCCCTGAAGTGGCTTACCGGGAAACGGGCACCTGCCTGTCCGATGGCGAATACAAACACGTCAAGCAGTCTGGTGGCCGTGGTCAGTTCGCGCATGTCTGTATGCGTCTTGAACCTCTCGCCCCCGGTGAAGGGTTTGAGTTCGTCAACGAAGTCCGCGGTGGCCGTATTCCTCAGAACTTCATTGCCCCTGTTGAAAAAGGTGTGATCAAAGCAATGATGAAGGGCCCGATTGCCGGATTTCCTGTGGTGGATATGCGAGTCGTGCTTTACGACGGGTCTTACCATGAGGTTGACTCGAATGAATTCGCCTTTGTTGAAGCGGCCCGCGCCGGCTTCCACAAGCTCTTTCTGGAAAGCAAGCCGCACCTTCTGGAACCGGTCATGTCGGTGGAAGTGGTCACCCCGGAAGACTACATGGGCGCCGCCACGGGCTCGGTATGTCAACGCCGGGGCCGTATCGACTCCATGGATGAACAGGCGGAATACAAAGTCATCCGCGCCATGGTTCCGCTCAGCGAAATGTTCGGCTACTCAAATGTGGTGCGCACCATTTCACAGGGCCGCGCCTCGTACACGATGCACTTCGAACATTATGAAGCCGTACCGTTTGGCCTGGCTGAAGAAATCGTCACCAAGCGCCGGGAAATGAAGAAGATCAACTAAGGTCTTCAAGAGAAAATCAAAAAGGCGGCCAGGGCAACCCGGCCGCCTTTTTTTTAACTTTGACAGGCTTACACTTGACTTAACCCTTTGGCCAATGGTCACGACCTGGAGCAGCTTGAGGCGCGTTATCCTGGTACTCTTCCATTGCCAGACGCCGTCTCTGCCTGATGTGATCGGCTGCGAATTGCTCGGTGACATGGCCGGCATCGACCTCCAGCGCCATACGCACATCACAACGCGTCCGGCGGATGATTCCCAATATCTTACGGACAATAGCGGCATACTCATTATTCGTCCGGGTCCGCACCAGCATGGTCAACGACTCATCATCCGAATTCCGCTCCGCGTTTAAAACCGATTCAAGAATCCGTATGACAACACGGATATCGCCCGACTCATGTTTCAGCACTTCCATCAACTCTACCGCAAGGAAATGGGCGGCATACGGCATCATGACCCGCAATTCTTCGATCGTGCGATGCTTGTCAAGAATGGCTGTTTGCAGTTCTTTGCAGCGGCCCACTTGATCCAGGATCCGGGCATCTTTCATCGAAATCAGACGTTCGGCAATTCCCAAAGCAATCCAGGGGGAAAGACTCAACTGACGACTGAGCTGAATCGCCCGCGTCGCGACCGCCTCGCCATCCCCGCGACTTCGGGCCAGGACAGCCAGTTTTTCCTCCCATCGGTCGGAACGTACGGCTTCTTGTTTATTCACTAATTTTGGACTCATAGCCGACATCCTGCGATGCCCGTCTTTCTGTGTCGAGACAGAAATGACTCCATTGCTTTTATCCGTGGCAGGATGATTGAACTGTGATACAAATTTGCATCCAAAAACGATGAGGAAGCGCTATGATAGATATTTCCGTGGTGGTACCGATTTTCAATGAGGAAGAGAGCGTTGAACTACTGGTTTCACGCCTGCATGCCGCCCTGACGGCCATCGGTCGTTCCTATGAGATTGTACTGGTCGATGACGGCAGCAAAGACAATTCATGGAAAAAAATGAAGGAGTTGTCCACGCAGTATTCCGGACTCCACCTCATTCAATTCCGCCGCAACTTCGGCCAAACCGCAGCCATGAGCGCCGGCTTCAATGAGTCCCACGGCGAGATCATCATCACGATGGATGCCGACCTTCAGAATGATCCCACGGATATCCCCAAGCTGCTGGCCGAGATTGATAAAGGATTTGACGTTGTGAGCGGCTGGCGCCGGGACCGGAAGGACACTTACATCAACCGTCGCCTCCCCTCTGTTATTGCCAATTACCTGATCAGTCATATCACAGGCGTCCATCTTCACGATTACGGGTGCACCCTCAAGGCCTATCGCCGGGAAATCGTGCAGAACATCCAATTGTACGGGGAACTCCACCGGTTTATCCCCGCGTTGGCGAGCTGGGTGGGCGGACAGATCTCCGAAGTTGTGGTCACCCATCATGCCCGGCAATTTGGCACAACCAAGTATGGGATCGGACGAACCTTCCGCGTTATTCTGGATCTGGTCACCGTGAAATTCCTGATGCGCTACAGTACTCGGCCGATCCACATCTTCGGCAAGTGGGGGATGGCTTTTGGGGCCCTCGGCATGCTGATGATCCTCTTTATGGCTGGGGCAAATTTATCCCACCTTTTCTTCAGCACAGAGTTCTGCTCCGAGTTGATCAAAAGACCATTCTGGGTCATCACCCCTTTCATGCTCATTTTTTTCGGGCTTCAATTTGTCTCCATCGGACTGCTGGCGGAACTTCAGATCCGGACCTATCATGAGGCACAACAGAAACCAATCTACGTCATCCGGGAATCCATTGAACCGACCGACCTTCCCAAGGGCACCCAGAAATCCTGATGAACACAATGAGCGAGCAGCTTATGTTGCAACCGACTTCACTGCCCGCCCTCATTGTGGGGTTCTTATATATCATGATGTTGTTGGGAGGGACTCTGGCGGCCTCCCTTCTGATCCTCCGCTCCAGACGGTCACCGATTCCCTGGGCTGACCGCATTGCGTGGCTCCGCGCACGCCCATGGACCTGGCGGGAGGGCGTGGGAGTCCTCGGCCTGATCGGCATCCTGATTGGCTCAGGGTGGGCAATCTCCGCTATGTTGAATCACCCCAGCGAAGGCACACAAATCATCATTCAGGGACTTACCCTGGATCTGGCCGGGATCGGCGGCATCGCGTGGCTCGCTCATTCCCGCGGTTGGCGTTGGCGAGAATCCTTCGGTATTGGCCGCTTATCCCCAAAACTCATCCAATACGGGTTTGTATTTTACATCACCCTCATCCCGTTCATGCTCATAAGTTCCCTCGTTTACCAGGGAATCTTGTCGGTCAAAGGCTACCCCCCCAATCTCCAGGACATTGCCATCCTGCTGTCCGGAAATTATTCATTCTGGGTCCGGGGAATCATCTTTGTATTTGCAGTCGCGGTTGCTCCTTTTTTTGAAGAATGTCTCTTTCGGGGAATCTTCCTTCCCATAGCCATCCGCAAGTTTGGTCTTGGCGCGGGCATCTTCATCGTTTCGCTTCTCTTTGCATCCATCCATTTCCATCTGGCCTCATTCATCCCGCTGCTGATCATCGCGGCCGGATTTTCCATTGCCTATCTGTACACCAAATCCCTATGGGTTCCCATCATCATGCATGGGCTGTTCAACGGGATCAACCTTGCCATGCTACTTGTCATACGCCCTTAACCGGAGTCCTTAAATATGTCTATCCGCACCATTGATTGGAGCCCCGATTCACCTGCCAGCCTGTTGCCGGGCTCGGTCATCCTGGTAGATCAAATCCGCCTGCCAGGCGAACTGGTTTATGTGCGCACCCAAAGCGTAAAGGAGATCTGGCAAGCCATCAAAACGCTTCAAGTCCGCGGTGCTCCCGCCATCGGCATTGCCGCGGCAATGGGAGTCGCAACGGCCATCCAGAGTGAAGCGACGGCCACTACCCCTGAATTGGCAAACATCGCCCTCCAGGCGGCAGACTACCTATCCACCTCGCGCCCCACCGCAGTCAATCTGTTCTGGGCACTCGACCGGATGCGCGAGGTAATCCGGGCCTCCGCCACCCTTGCGCCGCTTGCCTTTAAGGAACGCCTGGTTCGTGAGGCGATTCAGGTTCGCGATGAGGATGCGGCGATGTGTCACGCCATCGGCAAACATGGCGCCACCCTTCTCCATGATGGCGCCACCGTGTTAACCCATTGCAATGCAGGGGGACTGGCGACAGCCGAGTATGGCACCGCCCTGGCCCCCATTTACGTGGCTTCCGAGCAAAAAATGAAGATCCGGGTCTTCGCAGATGAAACGCGCCCCCTGCTTCAAGGGGCCCGTCTGACGGCCTGGGAATTGATGCAGGCCGGAATCGACGTCACTTTAATCTGTGACAACATGGCGGCGCATGTCATGAAAACCAAAAAAATTGATGCCGTCATGGTCGGGGCTGATCGCATTACGGCCAACGGTGATGCCGCCAATAAGATTGGTACCTATGGTTTGGCCGTCCTTGCCAAGGCGCACAGCATCCCGTTCTACGTACTGGCCCCCAGCTCTACCTTTGATTTTTCATTAAAGACGGGAGCGGAAATTCCCATTGAAGAACGGGCGGCAGAAGAAATCACCATGGGGTTCGGACGTCGCACGGCACCAGAAGGTGTTAAAACCTATTCTCCCGCATTTGATGTAACACCGGCCGCCTTGATTACCGCCATTGTTTGCGAAAAAGGGATCCTCTATCCCCCCTTCGCGCTCACACCCGGGCTCACCACCGCGAAGAGCGGCTAAGCCTCAAGGGCGGAACTGCGATTGACGCATCGCACGTCCACACGCACTCTGAAAAGCTAAAACCAGATCCGCATGCTTCTCCGCAAAGGTAGAGGTCCCGTGGGCCTCTAAATACTCATCCATAGCCCGGTCTGCCTGCTTGGCTATTTCACAGCTCATTGGAGCAGATTCGATGGCACTTCTCATTTTCGACAAATCATGTTGTGCGAGATCAATCCCCGCCCGCTTCAAAAGCTTGGCAAAGGCGATGAAGGCCGGATCCTCAACCATAGACGCCTCTTCATTAGCGCGCGCAATGTCCTGCGCTGGTTCCGGGGGCTTAGCAAAACCTGCAAGAGCCTTCTTTCGCTCTATTAGCATGGGCCCAAGTACCGAACCGGTCTTTCCCAAAAGGGCCTCAGCCTCATCATCCTTTTCACCGTTATACGCCGCCACCCCACGAACTAAATTTCCCTCAGGAAGATCAAGAGCAAGAAGACGTGCTTGACGTTCCGCTGAAGACAACTCTTCAAAGCGCACATCAATTTGTGCCGTATCATTCATGGTTTTCATAACCAATTTTCGATCACGGATCGCAATCAACCTCCCCGTGAATGGACCGCGTACAAGCTGGATGACAACGATTCTTCCGACATCAGGTTCAAAAGTTTTCAGGACCTTATCTGGCAGGACACAGGCATCTTCCAAAATACGATTCATGGAGACCATCTCGGTCTGGTGCTTTCGCAATTTATCTTCTTTTTGCGCCGCATCCACCAATTGATGGGCAACCATATATTTCCCCGATAAGACGCAGGAGGTAATCTCCACCAGGCGATTCGTCCAATCCGCCTCCGCCTTTACAACCTCATCCTGCACTTCTTTTTTAGTCTTCAGGGACTGCGCGAGATTTTGACGGAGCCCCAGTGTCTCTTTGGCATAGCCTTCCGAATAGGATTCAAGCCACTGGATTCCTTCAGAAAAATCCCCGGACGCAATGAAGTCCTCAACCATCCTGTGAATTCGCTTCGTTGCTCGTGCAATTTCCTTATCATGATTCAGAGGGATCACAACCGGATGAGGCGCCGGAGGGGGCACATTGGTTACCGCCTTAACTGTAAGCGTCGGAATCGGATCCCCTACGATCGGAATTTTTTTATGAATAACCCACCTCGTCCGCCACTCCAAAATTGCCGCAAGCAGAACACCCACCACCAATATTACAGCTATGCGAACCAAGGCAGGGCGTCTCCCGTCGTTCTTCGAATCAGGAATTGGAGCTGTGGCCTGCACACGCCGCCGCATGGTACTAGCCCCCTCAGACGGAACCTCGCGCGTGAACATGGAACTCTTTTGCACCCGGTGCAATTCCTTCAGAACGGCATCCCAATCCGCAAGACGATGCTCCCGGTCTTTAATGAGCATCCATTCAATCAAACCACACACAGAAGCCGGAATTCCGGGAACAAGGTCGCGAGGGTCCGGAATCTGCGAAGACACCTGGGCTTCCATGGCCTCACTGTCGGTAAGGCTTTTAAACGGCCGCTCTCCAGTCACCATCTGATACAAGCAGCACCCCAATGCATAAATATCAGTACGGCAATCCAATTGGACGTCTCCCCGAACCTGCTCGGGAGAAATGTAACCCGGGGTGCCTACAATTTCATCGGAGGCCTGATGCGCACTCTGCGATTCGCGAGTGATCGACAACCCGAGATCAGCCACCTTGATGGTGCCATCATGATCAATCATGATATTTTCAGGCTTTATGTCGCAATGAATTAAGCCAGCCTCACGCCACGCATATTTGAGAGCTACGGCAACAGACTCGATCACCACCAGCGCATCTTTATACGAAAGGAGTTTTTTGCGCGTAACCCACTGCCCGACGGTATACCCATCGACATATTCCATTACCAAACAGCAATGCCCATCCTGTTCACTGGCATCATAAACATGCACAATACCGGGATGCTTCAGTTTTGCAGCCGTCCGCGCCTCTTTGATAATCTGCCTGATACTCTCGGGATCATGACTCAGCCGGGGAGGGAGAAACTTGATTGCCACAAGCCGGTCCAGGGAAAGCTGGCGGGCTTTCCATACTTGCCCCATGCCACCTTCCCCAACCTTCTCAATCAGCTCGAATCCCGCTAGTGTAAAATCACTCATAGAACCATTACTTCAAGAGGACGCCAATAGTCACGCCCAGCGCCGTAAAGCACAGGTATACCAGCGAGGCCGCCGGCTTGATCACCGTAAATACCAAATTCACCGGAGCATCCCCCTTGGTGAAAATCATAACAACGACAGACAAGGCGATTAAAAGCAAAGCTATCAATACATTTTTCGTCATGTGCTCACTCCTCTTTTCAATAGAGATTTCGTTAATACAGACTCTACCACCGTAAGAATGTTTTGCAGGTCGGCCAGGCGCCCCTGCCCCTCCCTGCCACAGGCCAGATCGCCAGAGGCAACCTCAACAAAGGCCACCCCACGGGCTTGCAGGGTTACCACATTCGCCCGGGTCGCTGGATGAGCCCACATGTTGTCATTCATCGCTGGCGCGATCACTAGCGGCGCCTTCGTTGCCAGCACGGTGCAGGTCAGTAAATCATCTGCTAAACCGTACGCGATTTTGGCAATGACATTGGCCGTACAGGGGGCTATCAGCAATACATCCGCCCGATCCGCATAAGCAATGTGCTCCGGATGCCAGCCGTCCGTCTCATCAAACAAGCCCTGCCCCACAGTGTTTCGTGACAAAGTTTGAAAGGTAAGTGGAGTAACGAACCGGGTTGCTGCGTCTGTCATGACCACAGAAACATCCCAGCCTTTTTTCTGCATCAGGCGTAGTAACTCAACGGCCTTAAATGCCGCTATCGAGCCCGTTACCCCTAACACCACACGTGGGGCTAATCCTTGTTCATCCCTTGTTGCCATATGTAAGTAAAGAGCGTGCCAGTTTCCCCCCCCTTTGTCAATTTAGGAGGATTTTGAAGAATTAAACATCTCGGGGCGCTCATCTGGTTTGGGATGACTGATGTCTCAATGCAACTCCTGTTGTTAAATTAATTTGGTTTTCTGCCTAAGCCAGACGAGGGCATCACCTTTAAGGTGTGGCGACAGACAAGTCCAGACATTCTTATGGTAAGCATTCAGCCACGCGCGCTCTTCAGGGGTGAGCAGTTTCGGGATTATTGGCGCGGTATCAATTGGGCACAGCGTCAAGGTGTCAAACCGCAGGAATTGCCCATACTCGGTATTTCCCGCCTCCGCGACCATAACCATATTCTCAATCCGGATCCCATACTCGCCCTCACGGTAGAAGCCGGGTTCAATCGTCACCACCATCCCGGGCTTGAATACACTTTGATTCCATGCAGAAGTGAATCCATGTGGGCCCTCATGCACGTTGAGATAAGCCCCCACCCCATGCCCACTTCCATGTTTGTAATTCAAGCCATCCGCCCATAGCGGTAGTCGCGCCAACGCATCCAGATGGGTGCCGGTCAGCCCGACAGGAAAACACACCCGACTCAACGCTATCATCCCTTTCAGCACCAGGGTATAATGGCGACGCGCCGACACCGATACAGGACCAAGCGCCACTGTCCGGGTCGTATCCATGGTTCCTTCGTAATAATTCCCCCCCGAATCCACGAGAAACAAACCCTTCGGCTTGAGCAGGGCCGCCGACTCAGGAGCGACTGTATAGTGAATCATGGCCGCATTGGCCTGATAACCACATATTGCATTAAAACTGTCATCCCGATATTCCGGGGCTTCCCGCCGAAATTCCTTAAGCGCTTCCCTCGCCGTATACTCCGTTATCCGCGCCCCCTTCTTCAGGGCATTTTCAAGCCAGGCGAAGAACTTCACCAGCGCCAAACCGTCCAACCTGGCGGCGGTATGCCAATGCGACTGCTCAACTGGATTTTTGACAGCCTTCAATTCCGTGGTGATATCAATGGATTCCTCTATCTGCCGAACCCCCTTGGGAATAGCGTCAGACAGCATTTTATTTACCCGCCGCGGATTGAAACAGAGGACCTTACCCGACGGCATGGCATGGATGGCCCGGCATACAGTGTCATAGGGACGCAACGTGATGCCCTGCTTCTTAAGCGATTTCTGCAGTGCAATGGGGATTTTGGTTCGATCAACAAACAGAAACACATTCTTCATCCCCACCAAGGCATAGGCCAGAACCACCGGAGAATGCTCAACGTCGACGCCTCTGATGTTGAATAGCCAGGCAATGTCATCCAGAGAGGCCAGCAACAAGGTGTCAGCCCCCTTTTTCACCAACGTCGCACGTACAGCGGCGAGTTTCTTGACCCGCCCTATCCCTGCATATTTGACAGGAAAATCCATGGCTGGTGCTACGGAGACCGGAGGACGATCCGTCCAAACCTGATCGCACAAATCTTCGTGAGTATGGAGTTTAAGTTTTTTCGAGGAAAACGTCTTCTCCATTTCCTGTACCGATTCGAGGGAAACCACCTGTCCATCAAAAGCCACGGTTTGACCGGGCTTTAGTTGATCAGCAATCCAATCATTTACAGTCGGCACATTTGGCTCCCGGCTTTTGAATAGCTTGATTCCACTCCCCTGCAATTCATGTTCAGCCTGAAGAAAATAGCGACCATCTGTCCAGAGCGCGGCTGTTTTCAGGGTTATCACCAGGGTCCCGGCTGACCCGGAAAAGCCAGAGGCCCACTTACGGGTTTGCCAGCGAGCCCCGACATATTCACTCTGATGGGGATCCGACGACGGTATCACCAGCGCCGCCACCTTGCGCCCTGACATCAGTTTTCTTAAAGCCAGTAATTTCTGTTCAACATTCATCTCATCATCCCTCATTGGAATTCCCCATAACCCCTAACAGATAACTATTAACCCGACTCTCCCTTATGAAGCCACTCTGAAATGGTTTTAGCAGAGGACAGACTCACGCCGGGGACGGTGGCAATCTCCTCTATCGAGGCACGTTGAAGCCGAAGCACGGACCCGAAATGGCTCAACAATGACATTTTCCGTTTCTCACCCATGCCGGGAATCTCATCTAGTGCAGACTCCCGTAACAGGCGTCCCCGCAACCGCCGGTGATAGGCTAATGCGAACCGATGCGCTTCATCACGGATCCGCTGCAGTACATAAAGAGCTTTTGAATCCGATGATAAACGAAGCGGCGCAGTTTGGCCCGGCACATGAATTTCTTCAAACCGTTTCGCCAGCCCGATCACCGGCACATGCGTAATCCCCAACAGCATCAGCTCTCCACGCGCCGCATTTAACTGCGAAAGCCCTCCATCCACTACCAGAAGGTCAGGGCCTCGCCCTCCTTCCCGCTGCAACCGCTCGAACCGCCTGCGGATCACCTCCGCCATCATGGCGGGGTCATCCGACTGATGCACCGTCCTGATCCGGAAATGACGGTAACGATGAGGGGAGGGAATGCCCTCCACAGCACAAACCATGCTGGCCACCGAATGAGTTCCGGAAATATTGGAAATATCATAGCACTCAATTACATGCGGCGGGGTGGCAAGTCCTAGCGCCTGCTGTAACCCCAGTAGCCCGGCCTTGGCGTCTTCCACTTTGATTGCCGGCGTGGAGGCCACCCTCGCACGTTGTTGAGTGATCTCCCGAAGCATAAACCAGGTATCGCGTAAGGCGGCGGCATCTTCAAAACGATGCAGGGAGGCGGCTTCCTCCATGTTTGCGCGCAGCGCTTCAAGCAGGACTGGTGTTTCCCCCCTGAGGAAAGCACAGGCTGCCATCACTTTTTCAAGATAAGCCTCCCGGGTGATCCGTCCAATGCAAGGGGCGGAACAGAAGCGAACGATATCGTTGATACAGTGTTTATGATTCGTTGCATCCGGTTCGCGCGGGGCACATTTGCGCAACCCGAATTTCCTCTCCACAAAATCCATAGCAACCCGGGTGGCCACGGAATTAACATAAGGGCCTAGATAAACAGCCCCATCCTCCCTCCGGATTCGAACCGCCTTGAACTGGGGCCAGGGCTCCACCAGGTCAATACGGAGCATGAGAAAACGCTTATCATCACGCAAATCGACATTATAACGGGGCTTGTAGTCCTTGATCAGTTGACCTTCCGTCAACAGAGCTTCAGCCTCATTACGCAGAACCACAATATCGAAGTCGTCCACGCTCCGGATCAAGCCGCGCAGTTTGGGATCAGCCCGCGCCCAGGTACTGGCGCGAAAATAAGACTGAACGCGTTTTCGCAAAGAAGTGGCCTTACCGATGTAAATGATTTTACCGCGCCGATCCCGCATGAGATAACACCCCGGTTGTTCGGGGAGTTCCTGCAGTTTCAGCCTCACCTTATCTGGAATCGTGATCACAGCATGGAATTATACATAAGTGAGTCTAATTTTCGAGACATGATGCAACTCATAAGGGTGTTAACCCCACCCTCCAAGTATTTGATGCGTAACCAGGCATATCCTTAAACCTTAGTCCAAAATCAGGGTTTCCCTGATAGCCTAAAATCAGATCAATGTACTATTCTGCCAGTAATGAAAGTGGTTTTAATTGATGATGACCCACATGTTTTGTCTGTATTAGGAAAACTGCTTAAGCGCAGGGGGCATGAGGTATTAACCTATGATAGCCCGCTTTCATGCCCCATCTACTCATCAGCATTGTGCCCCTGCAGCCCGGAATGCATTTGTCCAGATGTAATTATTTCGGACGTCGATATGCCAAAAGTGAACGGACTTAAGTTTATTGAGATGGTATCCCGTAAGGGCTGTAAATGCAGAAAATTAGCCCTGATTTCCGGCAAGGGATTGGAATCTGATGATGTGAGCCGAATGACAAAACTTGGCACAAGATTTTTCGCAAAACCACTCGACTTTTCTGCATTTGTCGAATGGCTGATCCGGACAGAACAAATCGGCAACTGACTCCCCCGCCACAGCGCACCGCCTTTGATGTGGAGCCCTCCCTTTGGCTGCCAGGCACTGTCGCGGCCTGAAAAGCGTATTTCGTCGGAGATACTCGACTCGATTGGAAAGCTGTTAGGCAAGCCGGCATGCAGCCAAATCCTCAAGGTCGCCAAATGGGTTACAAAAATACGCAATTACGACGGGATATCACCCATCTACCGCCAAAAAGAAAAACGCGGGAACAGACCTTTCAGCCCGTTCCCGCGAAATCATCCAATTTGCTCTGATGAGCGCGACTGGATTACCGGCGTCCGCCGCCACCGCGACGATCGCGATCGCCACCGCCGAAGCCACCACCGCCGCCGCCACCGAAGCCACCGCCACGGCTGCCGCCACGATCACCACCGCCGAAGCCACCACCGCCGCCAACGCGCGGAGCCTGAGGACGTGCCTCATTCACGGTCAGCGCACGACCATCAACGTCCATACCATTCGTGGCCGCAATAGCCGCCGTCGCCTCAGCGTCAGTCGTCATCTCAACAAAGCCAAAGCCTTTGCTGCGACCCGTCTCGCGATCCATGATCACGTCCGCGGAAACAACTTTGCCGTAAGCAGAGAACACCTGTGTCAGGGATTCACTTGTGACGCTATAACTCAGGTTGCCAACATATAATTTCTTGCCCATCTCTCGATTCCCTTCTTCCATCACTCTTGGACCCCTTTCTTTCTCTTTCCGGTTCCTATAGAAAGGGGTTCAACTCGAACCCTTCAACCCGATCGCACCACGCCTACGGCGCGGCACCTCTGGCCGACCTCATCGGCGCCCGAACATCGTTCGCCGCCGGGTTAGGAAGACAAAGGACGGACAAGTTAGTGGCTTTCATCCCACCTCCAGCCGACTTCTTCGACAACCAAACTTGAACTAAGCTACCGAAATCGGCTCGCAAAGTATATAAGTATCATTTTTTCTAATAACCGCTTCCCATAACCATGTGTTACGCTTTGATGCGCGGTGCCCCATCAGAAGGTTATCCTTACAGTGAAACCACCGCCCGGGCTAAAGACAATTAGTCATCTCCCTTGTAACTTCGACTTTCCTTATCCATGCCGGTCAGCCTTTATAGTGGTATCTTTAACTCCCGCCACCGTATACCCAGATGGGGATTTGTTGACGAAAACCGTGTCCCGGCTGTTGTTTCGACACGGTAACCGTACGCCGTTTTGCTGATGGCCTTGGCAGAAGGTGCTGCCGTCGTAGCCGCGGGTCGCTCATTCGTGCCGGATGCGGTAGTTGGCGGTCAGACTCATATCTGGCCTCACAGGGCGTCCAGCATGGGCACCGCGATGTCCGCCACGGAATTGACCACCCGGTTGGCGTCACCGACGCGTTCCGGGGTGCCGATGCCGATGCAGGCCATGCCACCGGCGCGGGCCGCGGCGACGCCGGCTTCGGCGTCCTCGACCACCACGCATTGCGCCGGGGTCAGTCCCAGCTTCGCCGCGGCGAGCAGGAACAGATCCGGCGCAGGCTTGGCCGCCGCCACCTCCGAGCCGTCCACGATAGCCGTCAGCAGCGACGTGATGCCGAGGCGCTCCAGCACCGGGCGCGCATTTTTACTGGAAGAGGCGACAGCTGCGGGAATGGCCGCCTCGCGTAGCGCCAGCAGCAGTTTTTCGGCGCCGGGCAAGAGATCCTTCGGCGTGATGTCCTCGATCAGCTTGACGTAGACCGCGTTCTTCTCTGAGCAGAAGGCCTCTTTCTCCACGTCACTGAAGCGTCCCGCATGCTCCCCGAGCAGCAGCCGCAGCGAGTTGGTGCGATCCACGCCGCGCAGCGCCTCATTGCGCTGCCGGTCGAAGGGCACTACGATGCGGTCGGCCAGTTTCTGCCAGGCCTGGTAATGGAACTCCGCCGTTTCCACCAACACGCCATCGAGGTCGAAGATGACGCCGCGCACCGGGCGTGCCGGGAAGGTGAAGCGCTGCACCTGCGGCCCCGCCGTCACGGCGCGTTGCCCGAGGCGCAATGCCACTTCCGGGCCATCGGTCTGCAGTTCCACCGCCGTCGGCAACACTTTGACGTGCAGGCGCGCACCGTGCCAGGCAACGCTGAAGCCGAAACTGTCCCAGCCGTTGGGCAGCAGCGGCGCGAGCGAGAGTTTCCCCTCAAACCAGCGCACGCCGCCGAAGCCGAGCACCACGCATTGCCAGGCCCCGGCGAGGCACGCGGTGTGCACGCCCATCCAGACGTTGCCGTGGATATCGTCCAGGTCCAGGCGCGCGGTGCGCAGGAAATAATCGAGCGCCAGCTCGCTCTTGCGCAGGGCCGCGGCGGCCATGCTGTAGGAGCAGAAACTGAGGGAGGAATCGTGCGTGGTCTTGGGCTCGTAGTAGTCGAAGTCGTGCCGCACGTCCTCGGGCGTGAACCGGTCGCCCAGCAGGACGTGTGCGACCACGATGTCCGCCTGCCGCAGGAGTTGGGTACGCATGATCCGGTCATAGGACCACACAGCCGGCAGCGCGCCGCCCGGGGGGTTGGCCTTCAGGTCGTAGGGCTCGAGGCATTCGAAACGCTCGTCCTGGAGATTGAGGCCGCGTTTCGCGTCCCGCGGCAGTCGCATCTTGGCCGCGACCTCGCGGCAGCGCGCCACCTCGGCCGGCTGCAGGTGCAGGCGCTGCACCGCTGCGGCGTAATCGGCGGGACGCTCCCGCTGCAGCAGCTCCAGCAGTGCCACGGTCTTGAGCAGGTTCTCCTGCGCCATCAGGTTGGTGTAGAAGTTGTTGTCCACGCCCTGGTGGTACTCGTCGGGGCCGAGCACGCGGTTGATGACATACTCGCCGGTGTCGGTGCGGAAGTAGACCCGTGACAACCAGAACCGACTGGTCTCGACCAGCACGTCAATGCCGCCGTGGGCCATGAACTCCAGGTCACCGGTCACGCAGTAGTAAAACCACATGCTCCAGGCCACGTCCGCGGAGACATGCACGCCGAGAAGCCCGAACTGCCAGAGGGTTGCGGCTTCGTCGCCGTTCTCGTCGGACATGAAGGGGTAGGCGGCGCCCTGGAGACTGAATTCCGTCGCCTTGCGTCGGGCCCCGGGCAGGTAGTGCACCCGCGACTGCACCAGGTCGCGCGCCGTCTGCGGCCTGGTGAAGGCGAACATCGGGAGCATGAATACTTCCGTGTCCCAGAAATAGGTGCCGGAGTAATGCTCGCCGGTAAGGCCCTTGGCGCCGATGTTCACGGTATGGTCGCCATTGGGCGCGTTCTGGTACATCTGGAACAGGGAGTAGTGCAAGCCCTGGGTGAGGGCGCCGGCACCGTTGCTTTCGGCGATGTCAATTTCGACGGTACGCCAGATTTCCGCCCAGGCGGCCGCCTGCTCCGTTTCGAGTGTGGCAAAGCCGGCGGCCATGGCCGCGTCGAGCTGCTTGCGGCAGAAGAGGCCGAGACTGCCGCTCACGTCGTGGTCGCGACTGGTGGCCACGGCGGTGAACTTATCGAAGGTCAGGGATTCGCCCCGGCGGCAGGGGGTGACAAATAATTGCCGGCTGACGCCGTCTTTCCAGGTCAGGCGCGTACCAGCGCTGCCGATTGCCGCGCCGGAGCAGAATTCGCGGGCGGCCACCGCCACGGTTACGCCGGTACCGGCGGTGCGACAGGTGACCCCGTGCAACCGGCCGCTGCCAGGCGCCGCTTTGCGCCCGGCCCCGGCCGTCAATGGTTTTACCGCGATCAGGTGCGATTGGGTGAGGTTGGTGACGCTGCCATCCACCAGCGACGTGAACCCGACGTTCATGTCGCCGCTGAGCGGGGTGAGCACGATGCGCATCGCCGCCAGGTGCCGTCGGTGCAGGCTCAGAAACCGGGTGCATGCCACACGGACTTCAAGCCCATGCGGGGTCCGCAGCGTGACCTCCAGGGTGAGGGTGCCGCGATCCAGGTGCAAGGTGCGTGCGTAAGCGCTTGGCGGCGCCTGCGTCAGATCCAGCACCTCGCCATCCAAGGTCACTTGGACCGGCAGGGAATCCGGCAGATTCACCATCTGGTGCGGGTGCGAGGGCCGGCCCTTGAGCTTGATCATCGTCTGGTTGAGGTAGGTGTCGAAAACGCCGGCCACATAAAAGCCGCGCAGGCTATCGGCCGGTGCCGGCACGAACTCGTGCACGGCGCGCTGGCCCATGTAGCCGTTGGCCAGGGCGAACACCGCCTCCAACCGCTTCGTCTCCGCAGGAGCAAAGACCGGCTGTATAACTTTCCAGGCCGCGACCGGAAAACGCGGCTCTGAGGTTGCAGTGGCTGTCATGATGCGGATACCCTTTTATGATGGAATGGATGGATAAGAAATCGCTTTTCTGGCGGTACGGGCACACGCTCGTTGAGGCCGACCTGAGACATCGTTTTCATGGTGGAGATCATGGGGAAAGCTGGCGAGAAGGTCAAGATCGGGTGCAAACCCACATTCTGAAGCGTTGAGGCCGGTCTGATCATCGAAGCGGATCTGTTTTGCTGTGAGCGGCTCCAAAAGGAGACAAACCCGTCCCGCCGCGACCAAGGTCGTATCCCAAACCAAAGGCTGGACCGCCCCCGAATACAATGTTGATGTGACACCGCGCTCATCCACCAGTTCGACTTTTACCGGACCTGCCGCCTGGCTCACCGCAAGCGGCACACTCTCGCCAATCACATAGTTTCTCCGATCCAAAGGAAGGGAGAGGGATGCGGCTTGCGCACCGACAGACAGGGCCAACAAAATACCGGCAGGCCCGAACGACCAACGACTCCAATCAGAAGCTCTATAATTCTTGGGGGACTCCGGGGGACTCCGGGGGATTCCGGGGACAGGGATTCCGGGGACAGGCCCATAATCAGGACTCCGGGGACAAGGACTCCGGGGACAAGGACTCCGGGGACAGGCCCATAATCAGGTCAAGCAATTCAGAGGACTCCGGGGACAGGACTCCGCGGATTCCGGGGACAGGCCCATAATCAGGACTCCGGAGGACTCCAGGACTCCGGGACTCCGGGGACAGGCCCATAATCAGGTCAAGCAATTCAGCGACCTTGTTTTG